>SCUC01000598.1 GCA_004322375.1 Bacteroidota bacterium | reverse complement strand
CAGCCATGGAACAACAGATAATTTATTTAAGATTTCAATTTCATCGAATGGACTATGATTATGTATCTTTAATCCTTGTGCATATTGAGACTCCCATTCTGCATGTATTTTTTTTAATACATCTAAATTGTTATTAGATGCTTCAGTACTTGCCTTTTGTTTCTCTATCCATATCCAAGAGAATATTTCGTCAATAGAGTCTCGGTCTTCTTGTGTTTCTTCCTTTAAATTATAGAATGCATAACCTATATCATGTAAAAGGCTGGCATAAATCCATTGTAATAAGAAACTTTCTATGTTTTGCATTTTATTTTTTATACTACTCTTTACTGTTGGGATATTGTCATAAAACCATATACCAAGTAAATACACATAAAGTGAATGTGCCGTATGATCTTGCTGATTGATATAATTGATGCGATGTTTTAATTCTTGCTTTGCAACAATTCTTCTTATTTCCAATAAATCCTCCAGATCGTTTCTCTTAAGTATAACCTCCGCAACAGCTTCAGCAGCTAATAATCTTTTCGAGTCTGTTCGCGCCAAGAAAAACATTGATAGTCTTTCAATGAGTCCTTTAGTACTATTTCGTAGTTGCTCAGCAGCACCTCCTTCTGAAATAGCAAAGTGATGGAATAATATATCATTAATACCGTTTGCAAGAATTTTCATATACCCTCTTTGTAAATTATTTGTTATTTTTTTGGTGGCATGGTAACACCATGACCAAACTGCACCCCAACGATATAAAAATATTAATTGAGAGTCAAAATATTTGTATGCGCCGTATAATGGAAGAACGGGACTCTCTACGAGCTGTAAGCCCGTCCCGTTCCGGGGACAGACGGGTCCCAAGGGGATGGCTTAGCCAGAGGTCTGTCCTACCGATAAACCTTCCCCTGCCGCATCTTTCCAATACTCAATAGCTCTCATTTTATTACAGCCAGAACATTGACTTTCACCTCATCCCACGAGATTGTTTGTTCTGGATGCTGTTGTAACGCCTCGAGGCGCTGGTCTAAAATTTTCTTTTCGTTCTCAGTAATCTGCAGCTCTTCGGGTTGTTCTTGAATGCTATCCCAAATGTCTTCTACTAATTATAATCTCTCATTTATGCTCAGTTGCAGAATTTTCGACACGATGTTGGCATTATTCATAGATATGTTCCTTTGTCTATAATTATACAAAACAAGCATAGGAAAATCAAGTACATCTACGTTGTCCGTCTGTAATGCAACCAGGTGAGTTGTGCAGGACGATTCAGCCTACGGCTCATAGAGCGGGTCGTCGCACTGGAAGAACAGCCGAAAACCTTCTTCGCTTGTCATTCCCGAACGTTTTTTATCTGGAATCTTGAATCAACTAAGTAAGATTCCCGCTTGGATCCTGCGGGAATGACATTAAGGGGTCTTTTCGGCTGTTCTTCTAGCATTGCAATTGTTTCCCTCTCCCATCTTTTGTAAATTAGGCGTTATAGTTAACAGTATAAACCTCAATCAGCATTCAGAAACCAGCAATCAGAAATGACCATAGCTTACTTCGATACAATTTCCGGCATCAGCGGCGATATGACGCTCGGCGCGTTTATCAGCGCGGGAGTGCCGTTTGATTTCTTACGGGAAGAAATTGCCAAGCTGCATCTTCACGGCGTAGAGCTTCAGGCATCGCACGTCATCAAGCATGGCATCGCTGCCGTTCATGTTGATGTCATCGTTCCCGAACATCAACATAACCATCATCATGGTCAGCATGAACACGACCACCGCTCGCTCAGCCACATTCTCTCGCTTATTGATAAGAGCGCAATCAATCAACGGGCAAAGGAGTATGCAAAGAAAATATTTTATGAGGTAGGCAAAGCCGAGGCAAAAGTTCACAATGTGGATATTGAGAAAATACATTTTCATGAAGTAGGCGCGCATGACTCGATTGTTGATATTGTAGGGGCTGCAATTTGTTTCGATGCTTTGGGGATTGAAGCGGTTTATTCTTCTCCCGTTAAATTAGGCAGCGGTGGATTTGTCAAATCTGCGCATGGCACAATGCCGGTACCTACGCCTGCGACAGTTGAAATCCTCAAAGACTATCCTACCGTGTTGACAGATATTCCGTATGAATTGACAACGCCAACAGGCGCGGCAATCATCAAGGCGATGTCTTCAGGAACACTCTCGCTTGAACGAATGAAGGTAAAAGCTATCGGGTATGGTTCTGGCACGCGCGAGATTGAACAGGTTCCCAATCTTCTTCGCGTGATGGTTGGCGAGTTGCTGCCCGCATACGAAAACGACGAGCTTGTTCTTATCGAAACAAACATAGATAACATGAACCCGGAAATTTATCCTTACGTGCTTGAGCAATTATTATCAGCCGGCGCGCACGATGCATACATGATTCCCATCGTTATGAAAAAGGGAAGGCCGGGAATGCTGCTTTCTGCGTTGACATCAAGAAGCAAGTTAGATGCAGTGTCGAAAATAATTTTCTCAGAGACAACGACACTGGGAGTGCGCATCATCCCGACGGAGCGAAAAAAAGTTCACAGGGAGCATCGGCAAGTCCATACTCGATTTGGAACAATTTCAGTTAAATATATTGTTTGGGATGGAAGGGAGCATTTCACTCCCGAATATGAAGAATGTAAAAGGATAGCGACTGAACAAAGAATGCCTTTAATTGAAGTGTATAGGGCGGTTGAGCAGGATATAAAGGGGTAAAAGTGAGTATCCCTGTGTAGGTTTAATATTTTTGTTCCGACAGCGAGGACGCTATCGGGAACGGCGGAAAAAAATAGTTCGCGAAAATGCTCAAAATAGCGCGAAAAAGGAAGAAAAAAGATTATTTTTGTAAAGCAATTCGGGAACTTGACTGATAAAAGAAAAGTTCGTATATTGAAAGCCCAATAAGAAATGACCTGTTGCAGGGTCACTTTCTGGGAGTGGCTAAGGAGATTCTCTTTAGTCATGTAAGATTGTTCTTTGACATAGTGTGCATAGCCTTAAGTTTAATTTCTTAATTTTCAACACTTAAATTATATAAGAGTGAAGATCAGCTCGAGGTTGCAAATTTAATATAATTTACAACGGAGAGTTTGATCCTGGCTCAGGATGAACGCTGGCGGCGTGCCTAACACATGCAAGTCAAGGAGAAAGAGATAGCAATATCTTGAGTAAACTGGCGAACGGGTGAGTAACACGTAGACAACTTACCTCGAGAACGGGAATAACTCCGCGAAAGCGGTGCTAATACCCGATATTGTTCTGATGTGGCATCACATCAGAATGAAAGGTCCCAAAAGGACGTCTCGAGATGGGTCTGCGTCCCATTAGATAGTTGGCGGGGTAACAGCCCACCAAGTCTGCGATGGGTAGCTGGTCTGAGAGGACGACCAGCCACACTGGAACTGAGACACGGTCCAGACTTCTACGGAAGGCAGCAGTGAGGAATATTGCTCAATGGGCGAAAGCCTGAAGCAGCGACGCCGCGTGAGGGATGAAATCCGTTAGGATGTAAACCTCTTTTATGAGAGACGAAAAAGATGCCATGAGCATCTCATGACGGTATCTCAGGAATAAGGATCGGCCAACTACGTGCCAGCAGCCGCGGTAATACGTAGGATCCGAGCGTTGTCCGGAATTACTGGGTGTAAAGGGTCTGCAGGCGGGCAAGCAAGTCGGTGGTGAAATCTCTCCGCTCAACGGAGAAACTGCCTTCGATACTGCTTGTCTTGAGTTCGAGAGAGGGTAATGGAATTCATGGTGTAGCGGTGAAATGCGTAGATATCATGAAGAACACCAGTTGCGAAGGCGATTACCTGGCTCGACACTGACGCTCAGGGACGAAAGCGTGGGGATCAAACAGGATTAGATACCCTGGTAGTCCACGCCTTAAACGATGGATGTTCGATGTCAGTCCGTAAGGATTGGTGTCTGAGCTAACGCGTTAAACATCTCACCTGGGGAGTACGATCGCAAGGTTGAAACTCAAAGGAATTGACGGGGGCCCGCACAAGCAGTGGAGCATGTGGTTCAATTCGATGCAACGCGAAGAACCTTACCTGGGTTTGAAAGGCAAGCGACAGGCGATGAAAGTCGCTCTCGTAGCAATACGCGCTTGTACAGGTGCTGCATGGCTGTCGTCAGCTCGTGCCGTGAGGTGTTAGGTTAAGTCCTGCAACGAGCGCAACCCCTGCACTTAGTTGCCAGCAAGTAATGTTGGGCACTCTAAGTGGACTGCCTACGCAAGTAGCGAGGAAGGTGGGGATGACGTCAAGTCCTCATGGCCCTTACACCCAGGGCCACACACGTGCTACAATGGCCACTACAAAGGGTTGCCAAGGCGCAAGCCGGAGCCAATCCCAAAAAAGTGGTCTCAGTTCGAATTGGGGTCTGCAACTCGACCCCATGAAGCTGGAATTGCTAGTAATCGCGGATCAGCACGCCGCGGTGAATACGTTCCCGGGCCTTGTACACACCGCCCGTCAAGCCATGGAAACTGGGGGTACCCGAAGTCGGTACGCGAACCGCAAGGACGCAGCCGCCTAAGGTAAAACCAGCGACTGGGGCTAAGTCGTAACAAGGTAGCCGTACCGGAAGGTGCGGCTGGATCACCTCCTTTCTAAGGAGCTTCTTCAAGACCTAACTCTTGATGGAGCACCTCGAGGAAACAAGCAAGGAGATTAAACCGGGCTTGCACACTATTTCTTTATATGAACAATGTTCTTTTATTTATTCACTCTTGATGTACTGCGCGTTATCTAATGTTCTGAAGTTTTTTTTAGAAAAGAGATAATGCGTTCCGCTCTGGGAGCGGAATACACGTGATTCAAGAAAAGTGCAAACTGGGCCTGTAGCTCAGGTGGTTAGAGCGCACGCCTGATAAGCGTGAGGTCAGTAGTTCAACTCTACTCAGGCCCACAATTATAGGGTGTGTATTTTCTATCCGAACTACGGGGCTGTAGCTCAGCTGGGAGAGCACCAGATTTGCATTCTGGGGGTCAGGGGTTCGAATCCCCTCAGCTCCACAACTGTTGGTGATGGGGTGACTGGTTAAACGGTTGAAAGACCAATTAACGAGTTAACTAAGTAGCCAGCATGTTCTTTGACATTCTAGAAGAGTCAGTTTGTCAGTAAATATAAGTAGTTATCTACGTACCGCGTAAGCGAGACCAATGGATGAACAAACATGTTGAACACAGACTACTAAACAATCAAATATATTCTTTCCGAAAAATTGATGCACCAGAAATACCAACCCGTCAACAATACCAAAAAATAATATTTTTGTTCTTTGGAAACGGGTGAAATCTACTATGTATCAATAACGATTTTTGGTTAAGTTATTAAGGGCACACGGTGGATGCCTTGGCACCAAAAGGCGATGAAGGACGCGGCTACCTGCGATAAGCGTCGGATAGGTGGAAACAACCTGTAACCCGGCGATCTCCGAATGGGGCAACCCTCCGAGAGTCATGTCTCGGAACTCCCTGCTGAATTCATAGGCAGGGTAGAGCAAACAAGGGGAAGTGAAATATCTCAGTACCCTTAGGAAGAAAAAGTAAATCAACGATTCCGTTAGTAGTGACGAGCGAAAGCGGAACAGCCTAAACCTTCTGATACGTTAAAGGGTGAAACCGTTGTATCGGGGGTGTTGTGGGGCGTTGTAGTCCGATTTTCACATAGGACGGAGAGTAAAAAATCATTGTGTTAGCTGAAGCGCCTGGAACGGCGCGCCATAGAAGGCGAAAGCCCTGTAAGCGAAAATGCAATGACTCTCTCGCAGCGTTCCCAAGTACCACGGAATAAGTGGAAGTCTGTGGGAATCCGCAAGAACCATCTTGCAAGGCTAAATACTCTTTGGTGACCGATAGTGAACAAGTACCGTGAGGGAAAGGTGAAAAGCACCCTTAAGAAGGGGGTGAAATAGTACCTGAAACCGTGTGCTTACAAACGGTCGGAGCAGATCCCGTTTCTTCGGAAACGGGACGAGTGACGGCGTGCCTTTTGCTTAATGAGCCTACGAGTTAGTCGTATGTTGCAAGGCTAATGGACTAAGTCCAGCAGCCGTAGCGAAAGCGAGTCTGAATAGGGCAACTTAGTAACATGCGCTAGACGCGAAACCCGGTGATCTATCCTTGACCAGGATGAAGTGGGGGTAAAACCTCATGGAGGTCCGAACCAGTGTGGGTTGAAAACTACTTGGATGAGTTGAGGATAGGAGTGAAAAGCTAATCGAACTGGGTGATAGCTCGTACTCCCCGAAATAACTTTAGGGTTAGCCTCGGGTAAAGTCTGTCGGAGGTAGAGCACTGATTGGGCTAGGGTCGTCACAACGATACCAACCCCAGACAAACTCCGAATTCCGACATGATGTTTCCCGGGAGTTAGGCAACGAGGGATAAGCTTCGATGCCAAGAGGAGAACAATCCAGACCAACAGCTAAGGTCCCCAAGTCGAAGTTAACAGAGAAAGGATGTTGAGTTGCAGTGACAACTAGGAGGTTGGCTTAGAAGCAGCCATTCCTTGAAAGAGTGCGTAATAGCTCACTAGTCAAGCGACTCAGCGCCGATAATTCTCGGGACTCAAACTTCGCACCGAAGCTTTGGGTTGTCCCGTTTTACGGGACAGCGGTAGGGGAGCATTCCATTCAGCGACAGTGGTAACACAGTCCGCCGCAAGGCGGGGAAGGTGCGCAGCGATGCGTGCTGGAGCGAATGGAAACGCAGATGTAGGCATGAGTAACGATAATGTAACTGAGAATGTTACACACCGAAAATCTAAGGTTTCCTGAGCAACGTTCGTCGTCTCAGGGTTAGTCGGATCCTAAGCTGAGGCCGAAAGGCGTAGGTGATGGAAAACAGGTTCAATATTCCTGTACCTGTTTGCAATCGTTTGACCGTAAGGGGTGACGCAGAAGTGATCGTCGAGCCAGCTGTTGGCTTAGCTGGTTTAAGCTTGTAGGCGTGGAGTGTAGGCAAATCCGCATTCCAGTTATCGCCGAGAAGTGAACAGGGTGCCCGCAAGGGCCACAACTCGACATAAGCATGCTGCCAAGAAAAACCTCGTACGTAGATTGCAGGCAGTCCGTACCGCAAACCGACACAGGTAGATGAGAAGAGTATTCTAAGGTGCTCGAGTGAGCCATGGTCAAGGAACTCGGCAAATTAGCCCCGTAACTTCGGGATAAGGGGTGCCTACGGTACGTGAGGGTGTACAACCCAAGCGGATGTAGGCCGCAGTGAAATGGGCCAAGCAACTGTTTAACAAAAACACATCACTCTGCTAACACGTCAAGTGGACGTATAGGGTGTGACACCTGCCCGGTGCCGGAAGGTTAAGGAAGGGGGTCAGCGCAAGCAAAGCTCTCGACCGAAGCCCCGGTAAACGGCGGCCGTAACTATAAACTTAAACTGCATGGACCCCTCGCATGAATAATGCGGGACGCAGTGTTGTAGTTGTAAAATTTGGCTATATGCTGGAAACTCCGTAGTATCTTGTGCTACTCATTCCGTCTCAAGCGGAGTAGTGACAATGCACAAGTGGCGTTGAATGAACAATTCAAACAGCGGACAATCAGCAGGAAAGGCTTCAAATGCTTAATGTTAACAACGTTCCCTCACCTATCGGATATTACCTTGCTGGTTTTACCGATGGTGAAGGAAGCTTCAATATTTCTTTCCGACCTCGACCTGACTATCGCATTCCATGGAAAGTTTCGGCATGTTTCAACATCTCGCAAAAGGATAAGGTCATTCTGGCCTTATTCAAGAAACATTTGCAATGTGGAACATTACGTTCGAGACCTGATGGAGTGTGGTATTATGAAGTAAACAATCTCACCGCAATTTCAGAACATGTGATACCGTTTTATGAACGGTTCGGATTTCTTTCTTCTAAAAAGAAAAAAGATTTTCAAGCCTTCAAAAAGGTTGTATCGCTGATCAACAGCGATGCGCATTTAACAGAAGACGGCATCAAAACAATTTTGAAGCTGCGCAACGAGATGAATGATGGTGGAAAGAGAAAGTATCAAGACGTTGATATCATAAATGCAATTGGAGAATCCTCAGAGACTATACGCCAAATCCCGTTACGCTAAAGCGTGATGGGAATGATATAGTCCGTCCTCTACAGCGATGTAGAGATCTTGTTCCTCCGTTTCAGGAACAGGACATTCTGAACAATCAGGATGTAACAACGAGAACGGTCCTAAGGTAGCGAAATTCCTTGTCGGGTAAGTTCCGACCTGCACGAATGGTGTAATGATTTGGTCACTGTCTCGACCATGGGCTCGGTGAAATTGTGGTACCGGTGAAGACGCCGGTTACCCGCATATGGACGGAAAGACCCCGTGAAGCTTTACTATACCTTGGCAGTGGATCCGGACAAAGCATGTGTAGCATAGGTGGGACGCTTTGAAGCGAGGACGCTAGTCTTCGTGGAGCGGCCAGTGAAATACCACCCTTGTTCTGTTTGGCTTCTAACCTCGTACCGTGAATCCGGTGCAGGGACACTGCCAGGCGGGTAGTTTGACTGGGGCGGTCGCCTCCTAAATTGTAACGGAGGCTCCCAAAGGTACCCTCAGCATGGTTGGTAATCATGCGTCGAGTGTAAAGGCATAAGGGTGCTTATCTGTGAGACAAACAAGTCGAACAGGTGCGAAAGCAGGGCTTAGTGATCCGATGGTAGCACGTGGAAGTGCCATCGCTCAAAGGATAAAAGCTACTCCGGGGATAACAGGCTGATCTCGCCCAAGAGTTCATATCGACGGCGAGGTTTGGCACCTCGATGTCGGCTCATCGCATCCTGGGGCTGGAGAAGGTCCCAAGGGTTTGGCTGTTCGCCAATTAAAGCGGTACGTGAGCTGGGTTCAGAACGTCGTGAGACAGTTCGGTCCCTATCCTATGTGGGCGAAGGATATTTGAGGGAAGTTGCTCCTAGTACGAGAGGACCAGAGTAAACGGACCTACGGTGTACCTGTTGTCACGCCAGTGGCAAACGCAGGGTAGCCATGTCCGGTCGGGATAAGCGCTGAAAGCATCTAAGTGCGAAACCCATCCCAAGATTAGATATCCCAGCTATTTATAGCTCTTAAGACCCGTAGAAGATGACTACGTTGATAGGCCACAGATATAAAGGCAGTAATGTCTGAGTCGAGTGGTACTAATAGGTCGTGAGGCTTAACCAATAATTATTATTGATACACAGATTTCACCCGTTCTCAAAGAATACTTGTTGATGGGTTATTTCTGCATCAACATTGGTTGGAATACATACGATTGTTTTGTAGGGGCGAGGTAACCTCGCCCCTGCCGACTCTTCATAGAGTTTTTCTGGCGACTATGCCGCGGGTGTAACACCTCTTCCCATTCCGAACAGAGCAGTTAAGCCCCGCAGGGCCGATGGTACTTTGCCTGTGAGGGCACGGGAGAGTAGGTCGTTGCCAGGAATTTGATGTAGGGCGACTTGAAAAAGTCGCCCTTTTTGTTTTTAAAATCCCATCTTGATGCATTTATGATGGGATTTTTTGTTTTAGAACAGAAAAAGTGTTTCCTTAGTACAAAGATTGATAGACAGTGATATGGAGTATAATTTTGAGTGGGACCCTGTCAAGGCAGCGTCAAATTATGATAAACACAGGGTGAGCTTTGAGCGTGCCTCAGAAGTGTTTCTTGATCCGTTCATGCTTTCAATTTTTGATGAAGAACATAGCGAAGATGAAGAGCGGTGGATAACTACCGGCAAGGACTGTAATAACGTGACCCTTGTTGTTATCCATACATTCAGGGAAACACTGCAAGCACAACAGGCTACGGTAAGAATTATTTCAGCCCGTAAAGCAACAAACAATGAAGACAAACAATATCATTCAAGGTAAAAGACAATGAAAAAAGAATATGATTTTTCCAAAGGGGTTCGGGGAAAGTTCTACCGCCCAAATGCGAAGAGCAATCTTCCTATCTATCTCGATGAGGACGTTGCTGAATTTATACAGAAGCAAGCGAAACGTAAAAAGGTAGATTCACAAACTGTTGTCAACGCGCTATTGCGTGGAGATAAGGAGATTATTCAGGCGGTGCAATAATTGTTTTATCATATTCTACCGACAGCGATTTAGTGTTCCAAAACTCGATTTTGTAATGAGTCGAGCTTTCGCTTTTTAAAGAGATTTTCTATATTGGATAAAGAAGGAAATGACAGTATGAAAACTTTTACAGCATATATTGAATATGATCCGGAGACATAGCTTTACACAGGAACTATTCCCGGTATTACCGGAGCCCATACACAAGGCGCTACTCTGGACGAATTGAATAGCAACCTCAAAGAAGTGCTTAAGCTTTGTTTAGAAGAATATGATGAAGCGATAGAAACATTGCCGCATTTTTGTAGGGTTACAGCAAATTGAACTTGCGGTATAAATAAAATGTATATTGTTGGCGTCAAGACGACGACGAAGCTGTTGTATCGTTTTAGATTTCAACAGGTGCGTCAGCGAGGAGGTCATGAATTTTTCAGACATCTCGACGGAAGAACAACAACGCGACCATATCAGGGAGGAAGAGGCATATCACGACCACTGCTCATTGTATTTCATATTCTATTTACTGCTACAACCGTTCTTCATTGTGAATTAAAATTCGGCCACCATAAGGATATTCTCCAGAATGTAAATAAAGCTGAAATTATAGATTCATCTAAGATAAATTTTGAAAATTATAGTCAGTCGCGTTGGTTTAATAAAGCTAAAAACGTTTTTTTTGTTAAAGGGGTTAACTGGGAAATAAAACCAGCTGAAATCGCTTCACAGGCAATAGTTGTATTCAAACTTGACGATGGGTGCTCACTTTATTTTACAGCCAATGCTAGACTACCCATAATATTTGTTAAAGAGGAATTTTCATTCCTGATGCCTCCTGGTGCGTACATAGAAAAAGTTGAGATTATTGCGGTGATGGGAAGTGAGTTGGACCCGAAACCCTATCAACGTGATGTAACGGAATTAGATTGTGTTGATTCGTCAAAAATTAGGTTTAATGAATATACTCAATCAAAGTGGTACGATAAATCAAAACACAATCTCACTATTAATGGATGTAAATGGGATATTGAGCCAAAAGAAAAGCAATTCAAAACTATTATAGTTTTGCGTGATGAAAAAGAACGTTATTACTTTGTGAAAAATGGATATATCAATTTATCCTCTTTTTTTAACCATATGGAAATATCTTTCCTGCTTCCTCAAGGGGCATATGTTAAATCGTTTAATTGGTATTCTTATGGAAGGTTAGTTTCGGACTCAAAAAATGATGCCATTAAAAGATCAGATAAAGAAATATCCAGTATAAAAAACTTCGTAGTAAAATTTATTGGGGTATCAATAGTTCTTTTCTTGATTGCTTTCCTCTTAAAGAAATTTTATGTGAGGAAAGAAAAGAAGAAACGAGTCCAAGACAGGTTTAGCGAAACTAATACTCAATCGAGTAATAGTAATGGAGAACAACGGTTTGAGGATGGTGAAGAAGAACACGCGGATCAATTCGATACCTCGCGCATTACAACGATAAATAAAGCACTAGCGACTTTTGGGTTAGGTCCCTCCCCGACTCCCCAACAAATTTATGATTCTTATAGAAAGATGATGAAACAATATCACCCCGATAAGGTTGCTCATCTTGGGCCGAAATTAAGATCTGTGGCCGAAGAAGAATCAAAAAGAATAAATGAGTCTTATGAAATATTGGTAAAAAAGTTTGGGTCTCATTATCCATGATTTTCATCCGACAACTAACTGTGCATATTTGTATAAACTCAGATCAGCTGGCGTTTGATGTGAATCCCTCAACCCCAACTCCCCAGCAATTACCTCAAAATCCCTATCATTATGCGGCAACATAAACCCGTTTTCTATACAAAACGTTGCATCAATATCTCAATTATCCTCTCAGGCAGCTCTATTCATCTCCCCATCTTTGCGAAAGCAAACTCAAACACTTATATTAAAAATGTTAATATAAAGAATTAGCGCTATGGTATTACAAGAAATAGTAGAAGATATTCATGCGTTACGCGAGGATATTGAGGCGTATGAGCGTAAGTATGGAGTTCTTTCGGAGACGTTTTACGAATTGTATCTCAAAGGCGAGGAGCCGGAGAATGCTTCATGGATTTTAGATTGGAGTGATTGGGCTGGAGCATATAAAATATGGCTGCGAAGAAAGGAACAATACTCGAATGCTATAGAGGATCTTCGCGGACAATCCGATAGCCTTCTTCATTAGTCCAGGGGGAATTAACATTCGCTGAAGGGTTTCGGTGCAGCGTCAAAGAACGTCTTACGTGGGATGACAATGTAATTATTATAGAAAGCTACGGGTATGAGCTGTGGCAACGCGAGGAAAAAATAGCCTGGTATGATAGTCAACCTCACCCGGATGAGCCCACTCTCGCACCAACGTTTCCACACCATAAGCATGTTCCTCCAGATATACGCAACAATAGATTACCAGCCCCCAATATGCGCTTTGACCATCCCAATTTGCAGTCATTAATTAAAGAAATCGAAACGATGATGAGACAATAATATTTTTGTGAAGCCGGGTTTGACGTTATAGCTTCCCTTTCACAACCCTCAACCCCACCTCCCCCGCAATCACCTCAAACTCCTTGTCGTTTTCATTTCATGATTATCATCTTCCCATTTCAGTTTGTCGTGTATATGTATCAGCTTGACTTGATTTGTTATGTCAATCTCACTCCCCCACCTTAAATTCCGTACCCTCCGGTCGAATGGCAGCGTACATTTCTTTCAGCGCGGCGTATGCGGTCTCGCTTCCCCGCTCTGCCGCCTGCCTGTAATATAAAACTGCCTGAGGTACATTCTTTGTAACGCCAACGCCCTTTTGATAACAGTAGCCGAGCATCGCTTGAGCCGCAACCGAGCCCCGGTAGCCTGCGTGGCGAAGGCTATCAACAAGAGGAGAGCTTGTTCCCGGTTCGTTATTGTTCAGCGCTATCATCCAGAGACGGATTTGCGCTTCCCTGTTGCTTGCCTGCGCCGCCTGCTTGAGAAGAGCCTCGCCTTTCGCTCTATCAGGGGGAACCCACTTTCCCGTGTAATAGCACATTCCTAATTCCACTGTCGCTTCAACATACTTCTGCTCGTGAGCCTCGCTCAAAAATTGTAATGCCAATCGTTCCGTCAGTTGCGCGTCAAAACCGGATGCCGTAAGCTCCGCCCAAACATATTTTGCAAGTGCGTAATCCTCATTAACCGCGTCGCGAAGCCGCTCAAAGTACCCTTCCTGCCGGGTTAATTTCCACAGAAGTAGAGGCGCCCATCGCGCATTGCAGCGTATCGCCCGTAAATAATAGACTGACGCCAGCAGCTCGTTTTCCGGCAATACGCTTCCTGTTTCATGCCATCGAGCAACGATAGTGAGGGCTTCCGGGCTGCCGTTCTCCGCCTCATCCCGGATTGCATCTCGCGTTTCCCTGTCAATGGATTGATAGCGGGATTTTTCGGCGGAAGAGTCGCGGTTCACCCCGCTATTGGAATAATATTGCATAAGCGCTTCGCTGAGGAGCGATTCATCGTCGGGCGCAGTGATGGAATCGGATGAAAAGTTAATGTACACGGGAGTCATTGATGATGTCGCTGTATCACGGCGTGAACCCCTGGCGTGATTTTCCGTTGATGAGTCGGCTTCCTGCCGTTCCAGCATCTCGCCTGTAATCCCTCTCTTTTGAAATTCAAGCAGGACATCCTTCGCCGGAGCATAGCCGGAATCTGCCGCCATCGCGAGCCATCGGTATGCCTCGGGATAATTCCGGGCAACGACTAAATTGTCGGTGTGAAGAAGTCCATACACATATTGCGCTTCGGGCATGTTGTGCATTGCCGCGTACCGAACATGAACATACGCTTCAAATGGATTCCACTCGACTCCGCAGCCATTGTTCAACAAGATACCGTAGTTGTACCGCGCCTCAATAAGATTTTGGTCGGCGGCTTTGCGTATCCAGTACACAGCTTTTTGTGTATCGGCAAAAAAATTATTCCCCGTTAAGTACCTGATGCCAAGCTCATGCTGGGCAGGCGCTTCTCCGGCATTTGCTTTCTGTACAAGCATAAACGAATCCCACAGTTCCGCATCGGAGTTGTCTCGCTTAATGTAAAATAAGTTTTGAATCGGCTCCTTGAAGACGACGCTTTGCTTCTTTTTAACGGAATCCTGCTGGCAAAGGCTTGTGCTGAAACAAATGATGCCGGATAGAATCGGGAAAAGAACAAGCTTGAGGATTTGATGATATTCGATTTTTTTCAAATGAATCCTTATTTCCCGCCCGCAAGCTGTACAGTTGCCCAAACTTTCAACGGTTCGGATTGCTGATATTGTCTGACAGGGGTATCTCCCTCCTCGTCCATGTTTCTCTCGCGTCGTTTGCCCATTCCCATTCCTCTTTGCATACCGCCGGCAGGCATATCGGGACGGACAAATTCTGCCGTTACCAATCCGACGCCTATTGTTGTGCCGGGAGAAGTTCCGATTGCATAAGGGTCAGGACCGTTGTCTGTCAACGGGACTTTCAAGACATATTCCAAACGCCCGTTGACAATAGTGAGCTTGAGCGCGATTTGTTTCAGCTGGATGATTTTCACGCGTTCGTGTGCGCCTTCTTTCGGTCCCAAGATTTCTACTTCTGTTGTATCGAATGGAGGAAGCCTATCGGCAAGAGAATCTCGCATAGGGCGCTCTCGCACTCCATCGTCCCGATCCCTTCCCCACTCCTCGCGCATTCGCCGGAAATCACCCGTCTGGATTCCCAGTGGAAACTTGATTCCAAAGCGCTCATCGTTCCCGCCTTCCCTATCGAACCAGACTGTGAATCCGCGCGCCAGCATTTGCCTCTGCACCCCGCGGTCGGTTGTGACGATGGACAGGTAGAGGTAATCGTTATCGTTGAGAAATCCTACCATTGTTTGCGTCCCTTCGATGCGAACCATCGCGCGTTGCAATTCCTCGGAAGGAACGCCCGGGGTGATTGGCGCGCTTGCCCTCTGACTTGTGAATTGGAGCGAGCCGCAACCGCCAAGGATTGCAATAACAAGAAGGAAAAGAATTATGCTGTGTTTCATACTATCAAATGGAATAAGTGAAAATAATACAGGGTGACAACGTTCTCTTAATGCTCATGCCAACGTTCGCCGCCCGGTCTGCGTTCCTGTTCGCGACCGCCGAACTCTCTCAAGGTATAAGTAAAGGTCAGTAAGAAGTATCGTTGCAAGGGCTGTGTTTGGGTATCCTCGATGTACGTTTCGGTTACCGTTCGACTGATGCTTTTGTTTTGATTGAGAATATCAACGGCTGAAAACGTGAGTTCGCCCCGGTCATTCTCAAAGAATTTTTTCCCGATGCTCATATTCCAGAGCCAGACATTTTGATTGAGCGAGCTCGTTAAGCCGCTATACAACGAATTATTCAGCTCGTTTCTGAATACAAATCCTTCAAGAAACGTCCACGTAAAGCGGAATCCTGCGTTGTGTGTAAAGTAGTTGTTGTCCAATTCCGTGCGGAGAGAATTGTGCGATGTGTTAAAATTTGCAGTGTAATTCAGTGTAAAGTCAACCTTTTCACTGATGTTGCTGCCAAGAACAAATCCGGGACTTACCGCGTACACGTTCGCGATGTTTTTTTCATTATTCACCAAGCCCGGTGTCCGGCTGTACGTGAAGCCCGTATTCACATTCAAGTTGCTCTTGATTGCTTCAATGGGAAACCCATATGTAGCAAATGTTCGCGCGCTCCAGTACCCATCTATATTGACCGGCATGGTGAGCTGTGTTCCCCGGTTGAGCGAAATATTATTCAGCATGGTATCCTGCTGCGCGAAGAAGGTTGAGTTCGCTATGTAATCCCGGGTGAAGTTAAACGTAACGAACAGAAGTATGCTTTGCACATTAGCGGCGTTCGAGAGGGAAAGCCGCGTTAAAAATGTGTGGGTGAAGGACTGCTTTAAATCGGGATTACCCGTGGAGAGGAAGAGCGGATTAGAATTATCAACGACGCTCTGAAGCTGGTTTAACGAGGGAGCATTTGTTGACGTTCTATAAAACAAGCGCAATCCCTGATGTTGCGGAAGCTCGTAATTGAGCATCAGGTTGGGAAGAATGGAATAGAATGTTTTCGATAACGTGAACGCATAGGGGAAAAGCTGGTCGCTGTGGAGCGAGGCAATCTGGTACGAAGTTCCAACAGAGAGGTTGAACGATTCTTCTCGGTACCGGAAGCTGATTCCCGTATTGTGGGTTGTATAGGTATTCTCATACGAGTTCGAGAGGGCGGAGTTCAAGATGCTGTGGGTAGATGCAGCCGGGTCAAAGTCGTAAGTTGTTTTATCGGAAGCGTTCTTGGAATATGAAGGAGAGTAATTAATCTGCATCTGGCTGTTTGTCCAGAGAGGTTCGGTATAAGAGAGGCTTGAAGAAAGTGAATACCCATTGGTTAATGAATTCGAGCGTTGGTTCAACATGGAATCAATAGGAGCGCCGCTGTCTGTATAATAGACGTTATGAGAAAGGAGACTGCCATCGCTTTCCCGCCTGTTTTTTCCGTAGCTAAAATCTAACGATACCGTTCTTCGCGGAGTAGGAAACCTGTGGCGATACACAATACGGTTGTCCGATGAATAGCCGGATGTCGTTGTCGCGCTCTGATACTCTGTTTTGCTGAGTAGCTGTCCGGATGATATTGTGTTGCTGCCGGTTACAATGCTGGCTGCGTTATTATCCTGAAAGCTGATTTGAGGAGTGACAATGAGCGTGTTCGATGTATCAATCTCGTATTCCGTTCTCAGATTGAAGCGGTGATTGTAATTTTTTCGTTCCGCATCGGAAACTTCGTTGTAATAGCTGCTCGAATCTCCGGAAAGCATGTATTCTCTATCAAGAGTTTGCGGATTTTGATTATCCGTGAGATTGAAAAAGTAGCTGCCGCTGGCGTACAGGTCTGTTGCGAGACTATCGGAATAATTTATGCCTAAAGAATGTGTATAGGAAATTCCGCTTTGTTGTCCCATGAGAAAATTTCCCATCTGTCCTCCAGAAAACATCATGCCGCCCCCGCGTCCGCCTCCTCTACCTCCTCTGTCAAACATGCCGCCGCGCCCGCCGAATCCCCCGCTCATCACACCGAGCACATCCTGCGTCGCGAAATTTTGCTGGTTGACATTGTTCGACATAGCAAGAACGGAAAGCCTCATGTTGTTGCTGAAGTTGCTGAGATTGCCTGAAGTAACGTACCTGTTCTCCGTTCCATAGCCGGCGTTAAATTTGCCGAACTGTCCTTGTCTTCTATCCGGGCGTGTAACGATGTTCATAGTTTTTGCCGACCTGCCGTCATCGAACCCCGTGAATTGCGCCTGATCGCTCATCTTATCAAAAACCTGGATTTTGTCAATCACCTCGGCAGGCAAGTTGCGGAGTGCGAGAGTCGGGTCGTTTCCGAAAAATTGTCTTCCATCCACCAGCACCTGCTGAACGTTTTCTCCCTGGGCTTTTACAGTTCCGTTCTCTACGGTAACGCCGGGCATCTTGGTAACAAGCTCTTCAGCGTTTGCATCCTTGTTCACCTTGAACGATTGCGCGGTGTATTCGGTTGTGTCTCCCTTTTGAACGGAACGAATTCCCTGCTCTTCAATCAGCACTTCATTCAAGCGAATGGCTTGCTCGTTCATCGTCATTGTTCCGAGATTCACAGGTTGGGATGCTACGGTAATGGTTTTCTGAAGCGCCAGATAGCCAAGAAATGAAGCATCGAATCTGTACGTACCTCGATTGACATTGGTAATTTTGAAGTAGCCGGTAGTGTCGGTGGCAGCACGATAGACGAGCGTTGTATCCCGTTCATTCATTAACGATACATGCGCTCCGATTAACGGCGAGCCTTTTCCGGATATTATGAGCTTCCCTTCCACGCTGCCGGATTGTCCGTGAGCGAGAGGAAAAAGAAAAAAGGTGAAAAAAAGAATGGAAAGTGATATTTTCATGCTATACGTTGTCAATTATGCCAGTTATTTAGACACTAAAATAACTGAAAAAGTTTAAGAAACGTAATTTCATCCCTCTGTGTTTGCTTTGTATATTCTTTTATGGCAGAACCGATTATTTTAGAGTTGAAGACATGCACTCTCCGCGAGTGGCGGGAAGGGGACGAAGAATCGCTCGTTCAGAACGCCAACAACAAAAAAATCTGGGATAATGTACGAGATTTGTTTCCCTATCCTTATACAAGAGAAAACGCGGAATGGTGGATTAAGGAGGGATGCAAAAAGGAGGGCGCATTCAGCCTCGCAATTGAAGTTCATGGAAACGCAGTCGGCGGGATAGGATTCGTGTTCAAGGAAGATATTTACCGCCGTACGATGGAAATCGGGTACTGGTTGGGAGAAGAGCATTGGGGAAAGGGAATCATGACAGACGCGGTACAAGGAATAACCGAATACGGGTTTGCCAATTTCGACGTCTGCCGTATCTACGCAGGCGTGTTTGATACCAATATCGGTTCCATTCGCGTGCTGGAGAAGGCAGGCTATCAGCTTGAGGCAAGGCTCCGCAAAAATATCACAAAAAATGAACAGCCTGTGGATGAGCTGATTTATGTGATGGTAAGGTAAGCGAGGATTTTATTCTCGCGATTTGCCCTGTACGATTTCCGCGAACGAACACCATCGGATTTGTTCAGGTAGAGAAGTCATAAAAAAATTGTACATTTCATTGTACAGGTAAACTACACCCTACGCACTATGGAAACCACTGTTACAGCCATTCAAGCCATTCAAGCAATTTTAGCCCCTGCGGTCGGCATTTCCGCTGTGGGTCTTCTTCTGTTAGGATTGAACAACCGCTACTCGCTCATTATCAGCCGCATTAGATTGCTGAACGAGGAAAAAAGAAAGTTCGCTCACCGGCTTGTGGAAAAAAGCGAGCTTACCTTCACGGAAAACACGCGTTTCATGAGCATCCGCCAGCAAAGTGAAGAATTGTTTCAGCGAAGCAGGCTTGTGCGCAACGCGATTCTTTCGTTGCAAACATCAATCGGGTTGTTCGTGCTTACCTCTGTAATGATAGGAACGAGCCTCTTCGTCGCGAAGGAGGCGTTCCGCCTGGTACCGCTTATTTTATTTATGCTGGGAATGATTGCCGTGTTTGTCGGGATTGTGTTCGCCGCGAGCGAAGTGTATCGTGCCTACCATGTAGTATTATTGGAGATGAGAGCGGAAGAGTAAAGAACTATTGACGATTGACGATTTTTTCATTGGGTCATTATTAGTTTACATCATTGTCAGTTTTTACCTCCCTTTTTTGCTGTAATTTGAGAAGCAGCAAAGATGGCAAGAAGTTCATTTGCTTCCTGGTTGAATTTGAAAAAATCAATGACAAATGGTAAAATCGTCAATCGTCAATTTTTCATAGCTTTATCGGTAACTTTCGTATCCGTTTCCCCGTTGCTGCAAAAATAGCGTTACAGACTGCGGGCGCGGCGGGAGGGACACCGGGCTCGCCTACTCCTCCTATCATATCATCGCTCTCTACTATATAGGTTTCAACCTTAGGCATATCGTCAATCATGAACATGCGGTAGTCATCGAAGTTGCTTTGTTTCACCCCTCCCTTCTCTATAGTAATCTCATCTTTCAATGCCGCGCTTAACGCGAAGGCAACTGCGCTTTCCATTTGCGCATTGATGCCGTCGGGATTAACGTACGGTCCGCAATCAATTGCAACGATAACGCGGTCAACGCGAATATTATTTTTGCTATCAACCGTTACCTCGGCAACTTCCGCGACATGACTTCCAAAACCCGAGACACATGCAATGCCCCTTCCCCTGCCTTTCGGCATCGGCGTTCCCCACCCTGATTTTTCGGCAACAAGCTCAAGAGCGCGCTTTAGACGCGGCGACGTAGAAAGATGGTCGCGGCGGAACTCGAACGGGTCTTTCCCCGCGGCATGTGCAAGCTCATCCATAAACGATTCAATCACAAACCCGTTCTGGGATGCGCCGACAGAACGCCACGCCCCGGTCGGGACGCCGGTATCTAACGCTTGCGCGTCAATTCGTTTATTGGGGAAATCATACGGCGGATTGGAGGCATGGGTGAGCAAGCCTTTTCCTTCGGGACCAACAATCCTGTGCATCCAAACAATGGGATTGCCGCTAGCATCCAACCCTCCCCGCAACATGCTGTATTGAGCAGGACGGTAAAACCCATGTTTCATATCATCTTCACGCGACCAAACTACTTTTACAGGAGCGTTGACATTTTTTGCAACACGCGCAGCCTCTGCAACATAATCGGTTTCAAGCCTCCGCCCGAATCCACCTCCAAGCAGGGTAACGTGGAAGATAACATTCTCAACGGAAATGCCGAGAATATCCGCGGCTTCCCTCTGAGCGTCCTGCGGCGTTTGCGATGGCGCCCAGATTTCACACTTGCCATCGCGTACATGCACGGTACAATTCATCGGTTCCATGGTAGCGTGATGGGCAAACGGTGTGTAATAGATTGCTTCTATTTTCTTCGCCGCGTTTTGAAAAGCATCGGTTGCATCTCCCTCATTTTTTTCAACATCGCCTTCCGATTTGGCAGTCTCTTCAAATTGCTTCCACATCGTTTCCGTGCTTTGGTTCTCATACTCGCTTTTCGACCAGACAACGGAAAGCGCATCGCGCCCCTGCATTGCCGCCCATGTAGAATTTGCAATCACCGCAAGAACCTCGCCTGATTGAATAACGTCTTTCACTCCCGGAACCTGCTTCGCTTTCGCTGCATCGAACGATTGCACGGTTGAGCCGAACGTTGCAGGGCGCGCAACCGTTGCATACAACATTCCCGGTACGCGCACATCCATGCCGAAGATCGCGCTGCCGTCAACTTTGGATGGGGTATCGGTACGGTGCGCTTTCTTCCGCAGCAGCTTGAAATCAGACACTGCTTTTAGCTTTGGAGCATCGGGAACCGGGAGCGTTGCCGCAATATCAACAAGCTCGCCGTATGTCGCTTTTTTCCCGCTTGATGTGTGCGCAACTGTTCCATTTTCTGTGGTGCATTCGGCCGCGCCGACATTCCATTGCTTCGCAGCCGCGGCAACGAGCATTTCGCGGGCTGATGCACCGGCTTTGCGCAGCGTTGAGTATAACGTGCGCACGCTGGTGCTGCCGCCTGTGCTTTCGCTACCGTATCTATCGGGGTGGGTTAACGCGCGTTCTACCTTGATTGCGTTCCAATCGGCGTCAAGCTCTTCTGCGACAATCATCGGAAGCGCGGTATAAACGCCCTGTCCCATCTCCGATTTTGCCACGATAATCGTCACGAGATTGTTCTTGTCAACTCGCAGCCAGACATTCGGATTGAATGAACCGTCTTGAGAAGGCGTTTGCTGCTTCGATACTTTCTGACAAAATAAATCAATGCCAAGCACAAGCCCGCCGCCTACGATAGTCGCGCTTTTAAGAAATGTTCTTCTGGAGAGACCTGTATCCATTACTTCTGTCCTCCTTTCACGGGTAGTTGACCCTTCGCTGCAAGATGTATTGCGCTGCGGATACGGTTGTACATTCCGCACCTGCATATATTCATCGCGAACGCGGAGTCAATATCTTCGTCTGTTGGATGAGGCTTCTGCGCCAGCAACGCTGCGGCTGTCATAATTTGACCCGGCTGGCAGTAGCCGCACTGCGGAACTTCTTCCTCGAGCCACGCAAGCTGGAGAGGGTGGTTTCTGTTCTGGGAAAGTCCTTCAATAGTAACAACGGATTTCCCTGCGACAGCATCAACGGGAGTAACGCACGAGCGGGTCGCTTCGCCATCAACGTGAACGGTGCAGGAGCCGCACAGCCCCGCGCCGCATCCGTATTTTGTTCCCGTCAATCCGAGCGTATCGCGCAGCGCCCAGAGAAGCGGCGTTCCTTCCTCAACCTCCACCGTTTGAGGCTTGTTATTAATAGTGAGTGAAAATGTGGGCATAGGGGGTATCCTTTTTAATATCGAACAATTAAATTGAGATTAAGATTTCGTATCAACAATTTATCTTATATGATTGCCGTATAAGAGATACGATATATTCCAATTCGTCATCAGAATTAATTTGTATTTGATAATCACCGTTGCCCCAATGTCCAACATTGGATATATCTCGAGCAATTCCTTTAGGATCGTTAAGGACTCCCTTTGTTACATTGACAAAGATTTTTAGAGCTTTGGCAAGTATAACTACATCGGTGACATTGGTCTTGGCTCGAAAAGAAATATATAATTTCATTGGTTTAATAACAATCTCTGGACTTATTGCTAAAACAAGCTCCTTAAACCGTGCGTATAGCGAGGCGATATGTGGTTGTGCGGCTTTCAAATGCTGTTCCTCAGTGTATGTCTTAACTTCCTGGGCTATAGTTCTAACAACGTCACTTTTTTTCGATACCGTTTTGATTGTTGCAACAGAAGATAAAGGTTTATGTTGGTCGAAACGAACAGTGTTGTTTTCATATCTTCTAACTTCCCATAATTCGATAGGTAGGTCCTTAAAATTTATTACTTCAAGTTGAAATGTTGTGAATGAAGGAGAAATAAAGAGAATTTTCGATTGGGACCAATCCACATCGTCTCTTTTCAATGTTCCGCTACAGTGTTCATTATACTCTAAAATGAACTCAGCCTTATTATTGAGCATCAGGGCTAGATAGCTCATCCCTTGGTCTACAACTGAATAATTTGTTCCTTTTTTATATTCAATTATAACAAAGGCTTTTGCTTCGTTATCAAACGCCAATGAATCTATCCGAAGCCCACTAAGATTAAACTCGCTCCTAACAAACTGAAGATGAAATAATATTGCCAGGTTATTCTCAACCAATGTTTGTAAATTCTTTTCTACTTTGAAAGGATTTTCCTTTATGGGTACAAGTTGTTTTTTTGAAAGTTTGTAAACTGGCATTTTTTTCACCTTAATATAATATTGAAGTATCAATACAAAATTTATGTTACATGAACAAACCATTGTATATTTTCTCCACCCCATCCACCATCTTCTCAATCGTAAACCGCTCCAGCAAGCGTTTCCTGCTTGCCTGACCCATGGTAACGCGGAGGATTTCATTCGAAAGAAGCATTGTCAGCTTGTTGGCAAAAGCGGGTGGATTTTTCTCAGGGACAACAAATCCGTTCACGCCTTCATCCACCATCGCAGGTACGTCTCCGACTTTTGTAACAACAACAGGCAACTCCTGCGCGAGGGCTTGAAGCACGGCAAAGGGAAACGTTTCCCCGCCCCCTTCAATGCTTGAGTGCGCATACATATCAAAGGCGGAGTACATGGCGACCAAATCGTCGCGGAAACCGGCAAAGAGTACTTGCTCTATAATATTATGCTCTTTGCTCTTGGCTCTAAGTTCTTTGTCCAGCTCGCCATCACCGACTAGCAACAGGCGTGCGTCAGGAAATTTTTTTACTACTAACGCGAATGCATCCAATAAATACGTTTGTCCTTTCATAGGCACAAGTCGCCCTACGTTACCGATAACAAGATGGTGGTCTTCAATACTAAGCTCTCCGCGAACTCTGCGTCTTTGCGATTCATTTTTCTTCATGGACTCCGGATCAACGCCGAGATAGACCACTGAAATTTTCTTTGGAGAAATTTTATCCTCAAGAACAAGAAGTTCTTTCACGCAAAGCCCGTCAACTAAAAAATGGTCGGTAGCCCACTTGTTGCGTACCCAGTGGGTGAGATTGTGACTGAGCGAGTGGAAGCTGTGAACATTCGTCACGTGCTTGGCTCCCGCGAGTCGCGCGGCGAATGCCCCCGCAGTCCTGTCATAGTTTGTATTGGTATGAACGATGTGGATTTTTTCCCGTTGAATAACCCGCTTCAACCGGTTGATGGATGCTGCCAGCTTCCCCATTTCCGGGAAATCGTAGGGGAGAGTTTTCACTCCGGCATCATCGCATTTTTTCTTCAGCAGATTATCCGGCTTGCAGGTGACAATAACATTGTGCCCGCGTTTAGCTAATTCTTTTGCAAGCTCAAGAACGTAGAACTCCCCGCCGCCGTACATGTTGGAGGAATTGGTGAGGAGGATGTTCAGGACGTGAAGGGATTCCCGTCCTACCGTTCTATTCATGATACTACAGTGATTGTTTAATTACGTTCTTGAACCCATCCCCGGATAACGCGCGCTTCTCTCTGCCAGATGTGGTGTTTCCGAAGTTATCCAAA
Organism: Bacteroidota bacterium; assembly: GCA_004322375.1. Classification (GTDB taxonomy): domain Bacteria; phylum Bacteroidota; class Ignavibacteria; order UBA10030; family SZUA-254; genus FW602-bin19. The sequence goes on along the minus strand of SCUC01000598.1, from coordinate 494 downwards.
ATGTCCGCGTTTCGTCAGGCTGAGGCTCAGCTGCTAATGATATGTGTTTTTCTGCTTGCAGTAGAAGCTCGAAGATGACGTTTTCATTACTTTTACCCATCCCTATCCCTTCCCTACTTTGTAGGGAAGGGCAAAACGAATTCCGGAAAATCCGACGCAAGATGGCGGGATGGATTGTATTGGGTACCCTACCCTCACAACCCCACCCCAGCCCTCCCCTTGCAAAGGGGAGAGCGCGAGAGGGGTAAAAATTGCGTAGCGTCACTATAACCATTGGTATTGTTCCGGTCTTCTGTCGTTCAACAAATCATTGAATTCATTTAATTGTTTGTTACATGCCTGCATGAGGTCAACTTCGACGACGGAAATCTCGGACTTGTCATCGCAGCAGCGTGTAAGGATTCTTCCCTTGTTGGAAACAACCTGGCTTGTGCCAATATAGGTAAGGTTGACTCCGCCGCGGTTTTCAAATCCAACCCGGTTTGCAGTTGCTG
>SCUC01000597.1 GCA_004322375.1 Bacteroidota bacterium | reverse complement strand
CCGGGACGGTAGGGCATTTGTCCGCGAAAAAGTTGAGCAACAACCCATCGTGAGCTCTTCCTCCAAAAAATGTGTTCAGAATTACAGTATTGAGGGGTCTATCGTTTGGACATGGACATGTTTCTATAGGAAAAACATGTCCATGTCTATATTTGAGTTGTCCTAAGAATGTTTCATGCTCCATGACATTTTTTAAATTTCTTACCACTGCCACAGGGACATGGGTCGTTTCTTCCTACTGGAGGAAAATCTGGAAACCTTTTCCTATATTCTTCCATTTGTGCAACATAATCTGTTCTCTCGATTGAAGGAATTCTAAAGGTAAAGCAAGTTTTACCTTGATAATTGCTTACGGCGAAATCTCCTAATGATATTATGTCCATGCCTATTAAAGCATCTATATCATTCCCTAATATTCCTTCTGTTACGACAACCCCGTTAATTGTTATACCATTAGGCAACAAAAAATGCACATAAAATGTATCTGCAAGATGTCCGCCGCTTGGCGTGCTTACATTTGTTTTACCGATTGATTTTAAGTTGAGTGAATTGATAACATTTTTAGTTATCACACAGTTTGTTGCTCCAGTATCCCAGATAGCTTTGAACTCATGTGATGGCGGTTGGGGCTCTTGCGAATCAGGGTCAAAAGCCTCACCAACATTAACAGTGGTAATTAAGACATTTGATAAGCGTTCGTAAACAGTTGTAAAACCGCTATGCCCCGGTGGTCGTTGATTAAGCGAAAAAACAATATCCTCTTATTGGAATGCTACGCGACTGTAAAAATTTTGTGTGTAAGCTTCAGTCCCGGGAGTGACTTTTTGAATTAAAAAAGTTCCGACAGCATGCGATTTTTTGCTCTCAACATAAGCCTTGAGTTCACTCTCATAAACGCCGATTACCGTTTCATCCTTAATTACAATGTATTTGCCATTATATTGTTTTACTAAATCGGCTTGATGTTCGAGATAATATTTGAATTCTTTATCTAACATAGTCTTTATTGCTTGATTTTATGCAAATAATACATTTTTCAACGATCCTTATGCTAAAAGATAAGTATTTTTGGATTGCAAGTCAACAACAAAATTCATATTTCTCAAAGTGATGTTACATTAGCTCTTGGTTATAATACGTTATTAATGGGATTTTTTTGATTCAAGAGTTGGACATGGACATGCTTTCTCTATGAAATGATGTCCATGTCCAACTTTTCAGAAACCGGGAAAAGATTGACTCATGTTACGCAAAACCGAATTCTACCTATAATCGTGCTGCAAAAAAAGAAATTGTCATTCTGATCCCGCTTTAGCGGGAGAAGAATCTCCAAACCCTCAAATTTGTACTATTTTTAAGGTACGGAGATGCTTCACTTCGTTCAGCATGACTTTCCTTTGGGGCTGTTGTAGAGAAAAAAGTTTGTTTTGCGTAACATGAGTGATTTATTCAAGCATAGAGCAAATTTGATTCCTCAAGCCGAAATTTCCCTGTATCAACTTTTTGTAAAATGCCATTTTCTCTTGCTTGCTGAATTAAACGGTCAATTGTTTTCATAGAATACTCGTACGAGGCACATCTATTGATGATCTCTTTTCTTGCCACCACCTCCCCCTCTTTCAGTATTTCTCTAAAATCAATTGCTTCCTGAGACGTTGGTTCTTTTTCCCGCTTCCCGATATGTTCTTCCTCATCCGTTGCGCCATGGTCGCGGAACCAGAGAGTGGTATCGCAAAGAGAGAGGAGGCGCGCTTCACGCATGGCGTCTTTTCCGTACCGGAGCTTTGTCGGCTTGAGGATTCGTTGGCTAATATCTTTTTCCGAACGGCGTAATTCCATGTTGGTATCTGCCGCCGCGCCGAACACTCCGGAACCGCGCATGTTATCGTTATGGAGTCCCTGGTACCTGCTTCCTTTCTTGGTATGATGCACCACGATTACCGCAAGCTGATGCTCATCCCTGAGCGAGGCGAATTGCCGCATGATGTTTTTCATATCCGAGCTGTCGTTTTCTTTTTTATCGTGCGACCAGTAGAGACAATCGAGCACAACCATGACCGGCTTTTCACTCCTGCAAAGCCTGTTGATTTCTCCCCAGTAGCTATCAAACGTGGGAACGGATTTCGGAACGAGCAGGTTTGAAAGCAATTGCTGCCGTTCCGGCGGCAACGCCTCTGCCATGCCTTTGAACCGGGAATGAAACTCGGAGAAGGGAAGCTCGTTGTTGAGATACAGCACCTTCCCGTGAAGAAGCACCTTGTAGGAAAGAAATTGCG
>SCUC01000596.1 GCA_004322375.1 Bacteroidota bacterium | reverse complement strand
AAGAAACGCCGAACACACTTTGCAGCTTCAGTTTCCACACCATAAATACCGCCTCATAGACAATTTTCTTGGACATCTTTGATACACCCGAACGACGGTCCATGAATACAATCGGATGCTCGCACAACGTAAATCCCTTCTTCCACGCTTTGAAGCTCATTTCAATTTGAAACGCATACCCGTTAGAATGAACTTTATCGAGGTTAATCGCTTCCAGCACGCTGCGCCGGAAGCACTTGAATCCGGCTGTAGTATCTTTTATGGGTAACCCCGTCACAACACGCGTGTAAACACTCGCCCCGTAGCTTAACATCAATCTCCTGATGGGCCAATTGAGCACACGAACGCCGCCAACATATCGCGACCCGATAACCAAATCGCACGTTTCAATTTTCTTCAAGAACTCCGGGATTTCTTTCGGGTCGTGAGAAAAATCCGCATCCATCTCGAACACTGCATCATATCCTTGAGCAAGCGCTTGCTTAAAGCCCGCTACATATGCAGTTCCTAATCCCATTTTTCGGGGCCTCTCCAACAAATGAATTCGCTTGTTGTTCAGTTGCAACCGCTTGATAATACCGGCAGTTCCATCGGGAGAGTTATCATCAATAATGAGAATTTCAAGTCGTGTATCTTTCGAAAGAACCTCATCTATAAAATGTTCTATGTTTTCCGCCTCATTGTACGTCGGCGTTACGACAAGTATTTTTTTCATGTATAATATGTTCAATAGTGGATAGAGAGTAACCTAATGCGTTCCCTTCCCGCTCAGCGCGACAAGGATTGTTCTCAGGAGAATCTTGAAATCAAGGGTCAGCGACATGTTCTCAAGATAGTACAAATCATATTTGATTTTTTCTTTAACGTCATCAAACGAAACGTCGTAGCGGTGATTGACTTGCGCCCACCCGGTAATTCCCGGACGGATAAGCAGACGACGGCTATAAAAGCGAACTTCCTGTTTAAGCTGTTCAACAAAAAATGGACGTTCCGGGCGCGGTCCTACAAGACTCATTTCCCCCTTCAGGACGTTAATAAACTGTGGAATTTCATCAAGACGTAACTTGCGGAGCACCCTCCCCAAACGAGTCCTCCTTTTATCTTCAGGCGCAGCCCAAATGGGTCCCGTTTCCCGCTCCGCGTCTTCAATCATCGAGCGAAACTTGACGAGCTTGAAGATAGAGCCTTTTCTTCCTACGCGTTCTTGAACGAAAAGAATAGAGCCGGAAGAATCAATTTTGATGAGCAATGAAATTATCACCCAAACAGGAAGCAAGGGAATTAATATAAGAAGCGATACAATAATATCAACCAATCGTTTCGCAAACCATTGCCAGCGCTTCATATTGGTCATATAAAGGCGAATTAGCGGATGTCCGACTATTTCCTCGGTCTTGAACCCGCTCAAAATGTCCTCCTGTTCCGCCATCACTTTTACTGTTGGAACCATACCGTTGCAACGCGAAACAATATCAAGAATTTCCTCTCTGTACCCTCGTGTTGCTGCAATCAAAATTTCTTCGACGTTCTGCTTCTTCACGATTTCCGGAATAATATCATACGAGCCTAAAACCGGATACGACGCGAATTCCTTTTCAACAGGGTTTCTATCCACAACCCCGATAATATTATATTTCAAACCGGGGCGCGCCTGGATTTCTTCAATTAATTCTCCCGCTAAGTCAGATATCCCTACAATAATGGTCTTCCTACGTCGGTAACCAAGAATCTCGTACTTTCGCTCGAAGCTCACAATTGCCATACGTACAAGAATGACCATAAGCATGACTGTCGCGCCATACGCAAGAGCCGTTATTCGTCCTTCAAGAGAGAATTGCTCAATATCAAGTGTTGCCAGGAAAATTACCAATGTTCCCACTGCGACAATTTTAATAATCGAAAAAATGTAGTCAATCCGGGAAGTATCCCAGGGAATTTCGTACAGCCCGCCAAGAGCGAATAATGTAAACCACAGGACAGAAAAAATAAGAACGGTCGGACTGCTAAAATACATTTCGAGAGGAGCGTAACTCTCAACCATGAAAAATCCTGAGTGAAACCGGAACCAATATGTTACAAGGAACGAGAGTACAATAGCAACCAAATCGCCTACCGCTAAAAAAGCCCAATCAATTATTCTCGCTATGGAAAGAGGTTGTATTGGAGGTTTTTCATCATGGAGCTTCGCTCTCATTTCCTCGAGATAGCCAAGCCTGCCGATGCTGAGGAGAACAGCGGTTATCACAATGGCAAACAGCATGGTGATATACAACGGATCCACACGCAACATGGTAAATGCCAGTATTCCCAAAAGAGTCGCTATCGCGTAATGAACGACCACTGTTTGGCGGTGAGTTAACCCCAAATCAATCAGGCGATGATGAATATGTTCTTTATCAGCCTTTAAGGGGTGCATACGTTTACGAATTCTTCGAAAGAAAGCTACTGTAGTATCTACAATCGGAACCGC
>SCUC01000595.1 GCA_004322375.1 Bacteroidota bacterium | reverse complement strand
CTCGACCCGAATCAAATCGTCGAAATAAGAGGATTGATTCGCGAACTCGGAAAGGCGAAAACGGTTGTTCTCTCAACGCACATCCTTTCTGAAGTGCAGGCAACATGCACGCGAGTCATTATTATCAATCGCGGCAAAATAGCCGCCGATGGAAGCATTGACGACCTGCAACGCGGTTCTACCGGTGGAGAAAAAATCGAGCTGGAAGTGGAGATTCCCGATGGCGCATCGTTCGATTCGGTTGCGGTGCAGGTGCGGGCTATCCCTTCCGTTGAACATGTAACGCTCGGCTTTGAAAACAACGGCATGAAGAAATTCAGCGTTGATTACAGGGCGGGAGTTGACGTGCGCCGCGAAATGTTTAACCTGTGCGTGCAAAAAGGATGGACGTTATTGGAAATGCACTCTGTCAAAACAAGTCTTGAAGATGTGTTCCGTCAATTAACTGCGGAGGGTTTGAAATGAAAATAGTCAATATCAAAAACATATTTCTCAAGGAGCTTCGTTCTTACTTTAACTCGCCGGTAGCATACATTGTTATCGTCGGGTTCCTGGCAATCCTTGGCTGGTTCTTTACCACGAATATTTTCTTGATGAATGTTTCGTCGCTGAGAATCGTGTTCGAAATAACGCCATTCTTGTTGATTTTCTTCGGTCCGCTGATTACAATGCGGCTTCTTTCCGAGGAAATGAAATCAGGAACGTTAGAATTGTTGATGACCAAACCGTTGCAAGAATATGAAATCGTTATCGGAAAATTTCTTGCGGCGTGGGCGTTGTTTTTCTTCACGCTTCTGCCAACCATCAGCTATTATATCACGGTAGCAATTCTGGGAAAGCTCGATATTGGTCCAGTCATTGGCGGGTATCTCGGCTTGATGTTTATCGGCGGCGTGTTTATCGCGGTAACGGTCTTTAGTTCATCCATCACGGAAAATCAAATCGTTGCGGCGATAGTAGGCTTTATTATTGTATTTGCGCTCTTCATGCTCGATAAAGTGTTGTACGTCGTCCCATCCGATATAGCTACAGTTGTAGAGTATCTGAGCATTGATTATCATTTCTCAAACATTGCCCGCGGTGTAATAGATACGCGCGACGTTATCTACTATCTCTCAATGATAGCGTTTTCATTGATGCTTGGGACATTCATGCTTCAACGGAAACGATGGTAAGGAAGTGAGAAACTTATGAAACAAAAACGACAAGCATTAGTTCGCATATTTCTTGTACTGGGCATTTTAATTCTGCTCAACATCGTCGGCGTTAGAATCTTCGGGCGCTTTGATATGACGGAAGAGAAGATGTACACTCTTTCGGATGCAAGCAAGACCCTTGTAAAAAATCTCGACGATAAATTTTTGGTGAAAGCGTATTTTACAGGTGATCTGCCTTCTCCTTATAACAACAACAAGCGGTATCTGCAAGACCAATTAGATGATTACCGCGCATACGGCGGTCAAAATTTCCAGTACGAGTTCATTGATCCTTCGGGAAAAGATGACGTGGAAAAGGAAGCGCAAAGCTATGGCATTCCTCCCGTGCAGGTGCAGGTTGTCAAAGAAGACAAAATGCAGGTTGAAAAAGCCTACATGGGGTTAGTCTTCTTATTTGGCGACAAGAAGGAGACTATTCCGGTATTGCAAGGTACAACCAATATGGAATATGAAATCAGCTCAGTCATCAAGAAGATGACTTCCAAAGAGTTGAAAAGGGTTGGCTTCCTTGCCGGACATGGTGAAATCGGTCTTGATAAAATAGCCCGGCTAAAACAGATGTTGGATAAACAATACACAGTTACAACGGTCAATATCAACGATGGCAGACCAATTCCCCCTGACATCGCGGTGCTTGTAATAGCCGGACCGGAGCAACCTTTCAAAAGCTGGGAAAAATTTCTAATAGACCAATACATCATGAAGGGTGGCAAAGTCGCTTTCTGGTTGAATAAAGTAAAAGCGGATTTGCAATCACAGATGGGTCAGCCTCTGAATCTCGATATGGATGACATGCTGGAGGCGTACGGGGCGCGCATCAATACAGACCTCGTTAGAGATGTGCGATGCGTTCCTGTTACCGTGCAGCAACAGATGGGGTTCTTCACAATTCAGAATCAAATCCCGTTCCCGATGATACCGATGGCGAGCGAGTTCAACAAGACGAGTCCCATTGTAAAAAATATGGGAACTGTGATTTTCTTTTTTGCAAGCTCGGTTGATACGTCGCTTGCGAAAGGGAAGGGGCTGCAGGTTGAATCACTTGTCATGACGTCCGACCAGAGCGGAAGACAGGAAGGGATGTTTATGATTAATCCGAATGAGCCGATGGTAAAAGAAAATTTCGCGGAAAAACATATTCCCTTAGCCGTTACCCTGCAGGGGGCTTTTACCAGCGCGTTTAACGGAAAGCAGGTTCAAACCGATTCGACGACGCCGTCATCGTTTGGGGCATCATCCCCATCCGGCACAAGCGTTGATACAAAAATTGCCGTTATTGGCGATGGCGACTTTATCCAGGATCAATATTCCGGCGGAAATAAAGATAACTTGATTTTTGCCACGAACTTGATTGACTGGTTAGCTGATGATATCGGCTTGGCTGCAATTCGTTCGCGCGAAACAGGCGCAAAGCCGCTCGATGAAGTGAGCGAGGGAACGAAGAATTTAGTAAAGTATGGCAATCTCCTTGTGCCTCCAATTCTTGTTATCTTGATTGGCGTCGGAAGATGGCGCTGGAGAGTTGCCATGCGGAAACGTCTTGAAAGTCAGAATTTTTAAGGAGTGAGAGGATTGAGAATATGAGCAAATCAACAACTGTACTTGTTGCGGTTTTTATCATTCTTGCTGTGGTCGCGTATTTCTTCCTGAAGCCTTCGGAGGGGAGAGAAGCAAGCTACGAGACTGCATCATTTTCCATGTCGCTTGACTCTGCATCTATTGTAAAAATATTGATAGAGAAGCCGGGTAAATCCGTAACCCTGGAAAACCAGGGGGGAAAATGGATGGTAACATCTCCAATCAGCTACCCCGCGAACATGGTGAACCTTTTTCCCATATTGGGGGGGATGGGGAAGTTTAAAGTTGGCAGCTTAGTTTCATCAAACCCTGACAAACAGCAAATGTTCCAGGTTGATAGCGCCGGAACGAAATTAACTGTTACGGATCGTTCGGGCAAAACTATTTCAATGATTGTAGGGAAGATGGGACCCTCGTTTGATGAAATATATTTCAGAAAGGAAAATTCAAACGATGTGTTCCTCGGAAGCGGGTTAAGTCCGTGGAGTCTGAATCAGGAAGTTCGTGAATGGCGCGATAAAACGATTTTTGCCACGCAAAAAGATTTGATTTCACGGCTGGAATATATTGCCGGAGCAAAAACCATCGCGGTAGAAAAAGATAGCACGGGATGGAAAACGGGCAGCGATTCTATTGATTCGAATATCATGAGCTCGGCGTTAAGCGCGCTATCGGATTTAAAGACAGAAGATTTTGCCGATACATTGCAAAAACCTGACTCCGAACCGATTCATCTCAAGGTAACTTCCGATAAAGAAGTTGCAATAAACTTTTATCCGCAGTTGCCTGATTCCCAGAAGTATTATGTGCAGACATCTCAATCGGCTCAATTTTTTATCTTGAGTAAGTGGTCAGTGCAGAATATCCTGAAACCGATTGAGAAGTACTTGACGGCAAGTGGAGGAAAGAAGAAGAAATAAATTCGGTAGGACGGAACTCCTCTACGAGCCGTTCTACGAACCGTAGGTAGGCCGTTCCGTCCAGCAGCCCACGATTGAAATCGTGGGCTGCTTTGTTGTTTGCAAAGTACCCCCTCAGGGTTTGGAATCTTGAGGGATTTTGTTTTCTTAAAGGGGAGAACCTTGCGAAGTCGGGACGTAACCAATGGCTAATGTTTTTTATTCGGAATAACTTGTATATCCTATTATAGCTCCTAATAAACTTCCGATCAAAGCGCCCCATAAAGGGCTTAAATATGCAACGGCATTACCATCTGTTCCCTTCATGATGTCGTAATGACTACACTGGCAAGCACAATCCCCGGCAAAAGTTATGACTAATCCCCAAAATGCGCCTATGCTGCCATAAACTAAAGCAGATTTTGAACGTTCAACTCTTTGAGACTTTTTTTGCTCTTGAATTCTTATTTTCTCATTTTCTTCTCGCTCTTTCTTTTTTTTCTCTTCATATTCATTCTGTTCTATTTGCCTCTGAATGCGTTTCCTTTCTTCCTCTTCAAGTCGATTTTTTTCTTTTTCTTCCAATTCTCTTTTTACTTTAGCGTCATCAATTTCTTTTTTTATTTTTTCAGCAATTAGGATTTGTTGCTCTGCGTCAGTTAAAAGAGCGCTAGCGACGTTGAACGATTCAAAAGTATTTTCGTTGATTTGTTTCCTGGCGTTCGATAGCAGTTCTTGAGCACGGTCTAAAGCGAAATCTGTTTGTTGATTGTAGTTACCCTTGAATATTATTCTTGATAATAAAGGATCAATTTTTCTATTAAGGGTTTCACCTAAAGTAATTTTGATCTTGATAGCGGATTGGATTTTGTCTTGAATAGCCTGTGCAAGTTTTGGTATGGTAAGAAGCGATTGGTAAGAGTCTTCCTTGAAAATATTGTTTACCTTAATAAAATCGTCGTCAATAGTCTTACAAGGATCAGGGTAAGGTTTTTGTTGATAATGGGCGTCCAACAATTTCAATTGTGCCTCACATATCTTGATAGAATCTAAGGCAACCGATGTTGCATTATCTTTTATAGAATTGATGAGGCTTGTCAATTCAAAAGATAGTTTTTGAAATTCCCCAAAATCGTTTTGTCTCAATTTGTTTTCATAATAAACGTATTGTTTGGGATCGGTTGTAAGGCAATGTTTTATATCATCGAGCGCCTCACTAAGAAGTCCCATAATTATGAAATATTTTGCTCGTTGATAATAAAAGGAAAGAAACGAAGGATTGAGATGTATTGACTGAGTTATTAATTGAATAGCGCCAGGCAAGTCATTCATTCGATACCTCTCTTCTGCATAAACAGCGAATTTCTGGCTCCCAAGCAATTGTTGTTCTTCGAGGCGTTCGTCTCTCAACGCTTCAAGTTCTCTTTCAAGTTCATCACGCTCTTCTTCTAGCTCTTGCTCACGTTCTTCCCTAGCTTTGTACTCCTTCCTCCTATATTCAGCTTGTTCCTGAAGAAATTTATTTTGCTTTTT
>SCUC01000594.1 GCA_004322375.1 Bacteroidota bacterium | reverse complement strand
GTTTTCCGGCTTGAATCTGCGAGGCGTATCCCACCACCTACATAAATAATATTTTCAAATGCAAGCTCACTATTCACCCTATAATTGGAATTCATGCCAACTTCTCTTCCACCTGAGTTATTAACGCCATCTTTGTCTATCGCAATTGCAATGTATGTTAGTTGAAAACCGTACTCTTGATGCCAGCCCGGATTCGATAGATTCGCAAATTTGAGATTGAAATAGACGTTGCTCTCATCTGCACTTATTGAAAAATTGGTTATATCTAAACTACCGGGATTCAGGTAAGAAGTCCGGGGATAAACATAGTCTCCATCGCCTTTATCGTCCCCTAACGGGTCAGCCAATTCTACAAGTACCGGTGCTTCAGAATTAGTTTGTTTAATATCTTGGTTGGTAAGCATACTATGTTCCGGACCTTTCAACGAAGGAAGATCAGAACGAAGGATTGGTGTTGCAAGAGTAATATCCTTAAACATTGCCGGACCAAACGAAGGAATTACTCCTATGGGTGAAATATTTTTCCCGTTGAACGTAACAACGCCATTTTCTGCAATTAACACGTTGCGTCGGTCAGGTAGAATGGTAAAACGATAAATTGGAAGTTCCATATTTTCTGCCGCTCCTTGCTCTATTATCATATCCTGCGGCATGAGAAATTCAACTCTCAAGTCAGGGAGAAATGTCTGCGGAGTTATGGCAATCTCAAACTGTGATTTTGTTTTCTGATACTCGATGTCCACCCCGTCATTGCCCATCAACACTGTAAATTCTGCTTTCGATATGCTCAGAGGAAGCTTCGGGGCAAGCAATATGTGAGGATTACTGACAAGGTGCTTAATATTATCAGAGGTTTTATAGACATTTGAATTTACCCCAACCCCTAGATACGACTGGTAACAATTTCGGATAAATTCTGCAAGACTCCATGCTTGTGAGAATGTACCGGAGAGACGGGGTTCACTCTCATTCGCTCTCGGCACAGCATCGAGTAATTCAGACATCGTGCCAATGGCGCCTCGTGATACGATTTGCCGTGTCATATCCGATGTTACTTGAAAAGCAACATTTTGCAATCCGAATTGTGTTGCGAGGTCAATCCACGGTCCTGCTAACCATGTCCACACAATTCCGTTGTGGTATGCCGCGTCTTGTACATAGTTCGGTTCGAAATGATGAAATGGATGAAAATTATCATCCTCAGGGGAAAGCGATGCAACGCCGTGTGGATAAACAAGCTGCTTCGTTACATCGAAAAATGATTTCATAAATTGATTCTTATTCAGAAACATTGAATAGGTAAATAAAACATTTGGGCGAAGCTGAGAGTCGCTCGTGTTATCCGCATTCAAATGGTCATACACAACTTGAGTATTGGAATTGTAAAAATGCTTAATAAAGTTTGTTTGCAGCGTTGTCCCGATTTCCACCCAGCGTTGTTTCGATTGTTCATCCTTTACAAACTCCGCAAGCCGAAATCCCACATTCAGTTGCTTGTACCATAATGCTTGAATGTCGTCTGCCCTGTTTCCGCGCGGACTCCATGCTCCATCGGGACCAACGGCATCCATCCATGTTTCAGCATCTCCGTGGGTGAGAAAAAAAAGACTATCGGTATGGTATTTCAAGGTTCCCTCAATCGAACGTTTTACTACCGGGTACATTTTCCTAAGAAACATCGTATCGAGGGTATGCTTGAAGTAATCATACAGTTCAATCACAAAACGGGGTGTG
>SCUC01000065.1 GCA_004322375.1 Bacteroidota bacterium | reverse complement strand
TTTCACTTCTAAGTTAGCGTTTTTACTTTTTAATTTTGAATTGATGTTTGGGGCTGTAGCTCAGCTGGGAGAGCGTTCGGTTCGCATCCGAAAGGTCGAGGGTTCGAATCCCTTCAGCTCCACAATCTGTGGTATTTTACAATAGAAAGGTCAAGGGTTCTGAGCCAAAGGCTCATCTCGCCTTGGGCGGAGAATCCCTTCAGCTCCACAATCTGTGGTATTTTACAATAGTAAGGTCAAGGGTTCTGAGCCAAAGGCTCATCTCGCCTCGGGCGGAGAATCCCTTCAGCTCCACAATCTGTGGTATTTTACAATAGAAAGGTCAAGGGTTCTGAGCCGAAGGCTCATCTCGCCTCGGGCGGAGAATCCCTTCAGCTCCACATTATGGTGAGTGGTTAATTGGTGAGTAGTTAGTGGTAAGTAGTTAGTATAGATTGGCTCTATACTCAGCGCTCAACGCACACCACCCAGTGCTACAGACTCACGGCTCAGCGCACACCGCTCACCGCAATACTCACCACTAACAACTAACCAATCACAAAATGAATCGCCTCATCAACGAAAAAAGCCCCTACCTCCTTCAACATGCGCATAACCCCGTTGATTGGTATCCTTGGGGAGAAGAAGCGTTCCTCAAAGCGAAAGCTGAAAACAAACCGATTTTCCTTTCGATTGGATACTCTACGTGCTATTGGTGTCATGTCATGGAGCGCGAAGTATTTGAAAACGAAGCTATCGCGAAACTAATGAATGAAAAGCTCATCTCCATCAAAGTTGATAGAGAAGAGCGACCGGATATTGACAGAATCTACATGTCCGCTGTTCAGGCAATGACCGGAAGCGGCGGTTGGCCCATGTCCGTCTTTCTCATGCATGATTTGAAACCATTCTTTGGCGGCACATACTTCCCTCCCGATTCGCGCTACGGGCGCCCCGGCTTCCCTCAGCTTGTTGAACGCATCTTCGAACTCTGGCAAACTGAACGCGACAAAATTATCAACTCTGCCACTACCATCGTAAGCCATCTGAGCGATGCTCATATCACACATCCCGTATCACATATCGGTGAAATCAACTCACCACTAACTCTACGGGCTGTAAGCCGACTACCACTCACAAATTGCTTCACCCTGCTAAAACAATCCTTCGATCCGGTAAACGCCGGCTTTGGCAACGCACCAAAATTTCCACGTCCTGCTGTTTTTAATTTTTTAGTCCGACAGTATGCGCGTACCGGGGACCAACAAGCGCTATCTATGACCTTGAAAACTCTTCGCGCAATGGCGCTCGGTGGAATGTATGACCACCTTGGAAGCGGTTTCCATCGCTACTCTGTTGACGAACAATGGCGTGTTCCCCATTTTGAAAAGATGCTCTACGATCAAGCCCAGCTTGTTTGCTCCTATCTCGATGCCTATCAAATTACTCACGATGAATTTTATGCTGCTGTTGCAACCGATGTTTTAAACTATGTCCTCCGCCAAATGACTCATCCTGATGGTGGGTTCTACTCTGCGGAGGATGCCGAGAGCGCTCTCTCGCACGATAGCCTACATGAAAAAGAAGAAGGGGCTTTTTACCTTTGGACAAAAGCAGAAATCGAAAAGATAGTAGGAAGTCATGTGGATGTATTCTGCTATAGTTTTGGAGTAGAAGAACAAGGCAACGCCCCTTCCGACCCTCTCGGTGTTTTTCACGGAAAAAATATATTGCGCGAGCGATGCTCGGTTATAGAAACCGCTAAACAGTTTAACCTACCAGAGTTTGAGGTGGGAACAATCCTCCGACAAGCTAAGGAGAAATTGTTCACTGAAAGAAACAAGCGCCCCCGTCCTTTCCTTGATGATAAAATTATCACGGCATGGAATGGCTTGATGATTTCTGCCTTCGCACGTGCATCTCAAATCTTACACAACAAGAAATATCTTCAGGCTGCCCAAAATGCAGCTCAGTTTATCTTGAAAAATTCATACCATCCCGAATCTCATGTATTGTTGAGACGGTGGCGCAATGGGGAAGCGCGGTTTAACGGCTCGCTTCAAGACTACGCTTTCTTTATTCAGGGACTTCTCGACCTTTATGAAGCATCGTTTGAAACCATCTATATCGAGCATGCTATCACACTCACAAAACATCAAATAGAAATATTTTGGGACGAAGTGAATCATGCATTTTATGACTCGGCGGATGAAGATTCCTCTCTGATTCTTCGCTTGAAAGAGGAATATGATGGCGCAGAGCCGACAGGCAATTCAATCGCATCGTTAAATCTTTTACGATTGGCGCACATCACCTCAAATAACGATTGGAAAACCAAAGCTGAATTAACAATATCGTATTTTACAAACATCCTCAACCAACGTCCGGATGTTCTGCCGCAAATGCTCGTTGCGCTCGATTGGCTGCTCTCGGTTCCAATAGAAATCGTTATCGCAGGCAAAAAACATTCTGGAGATACCAACCAGATGTTCGAAGAAATCCACAGGCATTATATCCCGAATAAAGTCATTCTCCTCGCAGATAGCTCTGAAAACCAAAAATTTCTAGAACAATTTCTTCCGTTTATTAAGCCAATGCAGCCTATAAAGGGAAAAGCTACACTCTACCTATGCGAAAAATTTGCATGTCAACTTCCAACATCGGATATTTCAACCGTGCAGCAGTTATTACCACAAATTAACAGCGTTAAATTATAAAAGTAGCTTAACATTGTTTGAACACTATTTGAAATGAATATTATTTCCTTCTCCCTTTGGGCTTACAGCTCGGTAGAGAGAGGGGCTAGGGGTGAGGGAGCGTCCCCCCCAAAATACTTTTTATGAACCAGCATCCAAACCATAAAACAACTGAAGATATCAACGCGAACAACAAATTCGCTATGCGCCTCTCATTGGTAATTGGCGTGATGATGCTCTTTATGAAAGTATATGCTTATTGGCTCACCGGTTCTGCCGCTATTCTTTCCGATGCCGCTGAATCGGTTGTGCATATCTTTGCGATTTCATTCGCAGCGTATAGCTTATGGCTTAGTATGAAACCCGCGGATGAAAGTCATCTCTATGGCCACGACCGCATTAGTTTCTTTTCTGCTGGATTTGAGGGCGCTATGATTATTCTTGCCGCCTTCTACATCATGGTTGAATCTATCATCAAATGGTTTAGCGGCTTAACGCTTGAAAATATCAATGAGGGAATTATTTTCACTATCTTTGCAACGGTTATCAACGGTGCGCTCGGATTTTTCCTCCTCGTTCGCGGAAAAAAAAATCATTCTCTCATTCTTGAAGCAAACGGCAAACACGTACTTACCGATAGCTGGACAAGCCTTGGCGTTATTGTCGGGCTGTTGCTCACGAAGTGGACCGGTTGGCTGCCGTTCGATCCTATTGTTGCGCTGATTGTTGCCGGTAATATTTTATGGACAGGCGGAAAGCTCATACGACAATCCGTCGGTGGATTAATGGATGAAGCAGATAAGGAAGCTCACGCAAAGCTCCTGCAGATTCTCAGCGAGCAAACTCAAAAGTTCAACATCGGATTTCATCACCTCCGTCACAGAAATGCCGGCAACAAGCTACACATCGAATTTCATCTTCTTTTCCCTGACAATGCTACTATTGCCGAGACGCATAGAAAGGCAACCTTAATCGAACAAGAAATCAGACGCACGTTTCCTATTCATGTCGAGATCTTAAGCCACTTAGAGCCTATGGAAAGTCATGATGCTGTGCATGCCGAACTGTTGAACACCAAAGGATGATTGCAATTCCGTGAACCGTTTCAAATCTCAGATGGGAATCATCGTTCTTTGCTTATTATTCTTTGTTCTCTCTCTTCTCAGGCTTAACGATAGGTCGTTATTAACACCCGATAGCTGCCAATATCTTATTTGGGGAAATTCACTCGCTCAAGGAAACGGTTTTGTTGATACTAC
>SCUC01000593.1 GCA_004322375.1 Bacteroidota bacterium | reverse complement strand
GTTTTTTTGAAGAGCAAGCCAAGAAAGAACGTTCCCAACAAGCCGCCATACGTGAATGACGCTATTTTTAATCCAAGCTCTACGACGGGATTTTTTGTATCGGCAAACAACATTGCGCCGCCGATGAGCATGATTCCCCAAAAGAGGGTGAATAATTTTGACCACCAGAGTTCCTTCTTCTCATCGAGGGATTTGCCGCTCGCGCTCATCTTGAATAAATCAAGGTAGGTGGAAGAGGCAAGAGAACTAATCGAAGAAGAAAGACTCCCCATCGCTGAAGCAAAGACTCCGGAAATGACAAGCCCTGCAATCCCCGTCGGCAAGTTCTCGACAATGAATTTTGGAAATAATTCATCGGAGGATTTCAGCCCAAGCTGTTGGAATGGAACGCCGTTGTAAAACGCGTAAAGACACAAACCAAGCACAAGAAAAAATGCAAACTGAATGACTATAACCGCCGCATCGAGCATGAGCGCCCGCTGGCTATCCCATTTGGTTTTACATCCCAAAAGGCGTTGGACAAGAAGCTGGTCTGTTCCATGTGAAGCCATTGTGAGAAATGTGCCACCGAGCAACCCGCCAATAAGCGTATAAGGAGATGATAAAAAACCGATGAAGCTATCGCCCCACGAAAAATTAAACACCTCAAATTTATTGGTGTTGTCCATTGTTGCAAATCGAATGACATCGCTCCAACCGTTGGGAAGGTGATTGATAATAATAACCATGGAAGCTACTGCCCCGGCGAGATAGATAAAAAGCTGCACCACATCCATCGCAACGACAGCTTTCAGCCCGCCGACATACGTATAGAGTAGCGTAAAACCTCCGATAATAAGGATGCTGGTTGCGTAATCGAAACCGGTAATGAGATGAAGCGGAATGGCGGTGGCAAATAACCTTACGCCTGAGGCAAGGAGCCTTGTAACAATAAAAACAGTTGAAGTGAATTTTCGGAGGGAAAGCCCGAACCGCTTGCCGAGAAAATCATACGCGGTTTCTAAATCGCCTTTGTAATACGCGGGAATAAACACCAAGCTGACAATTAACCGCCCGATAAAATAGCCAATTGCGACTTGCAAGAAGTGCATATCGCTTTTGTAGGCGAGTCCCGGAACGCTGATGAAGGTGAGTGTGCTTGTTTCGCTGGCGACGATAGAGAACCCTACCGACCACCAGGACATCTCCTTGCCGCCGAGAAAATAATCGCGTGATGACTTCTGATTACGGGCAATGTACGAACCGATAATGGTAACGCCTACAAGATACACACCAACGATGATGTAATCGAGAGAAGAAAATCCCATTACGCCGCCAAACGCTGATGGCGCCGCAGGAAGAAGAAATCCCTTCCGTTAAAGATTAATCGCGTCGGCAACTGTTTTTTGAATTGAGAACATCCTATCAAGCTGGGTAATCTTCATCAGGTGCTGAACGTTTTTGTGAACGTGAACGAGATGGACTACGCCCTCGTGCTGACGCATCGTGCGGTCGGCAATGAGCAAGGCGCTTAGCCCGCTGCTGTCACAAAACTCGACCTTCGTCATATCTATGATTAATTTATGAGCAGCTTTGGGCTTGCAGAGAACGAGAAATTCCGCTTTAAGTTCGGGAGCAATCGTCGCGTCTAATTTTCGTTCAAGCAGCTTGAGGACTGTCGAATGTCCGTTTTTTTCGACTGTGAAATTCATGGTATTTTAAAGTTAAAACATGGATAAACATGCCGCGAATTTTTCGTACATCGCTTGCGGCGGAGCCGGCATCTTCAGGTTAAGCTGAACGTTGAAAAACGTGTCGGCGGTGGAACCTGCCGAAAAGCCGACTCGCGCTTTCGCTTTGGATGCTTTACAAATATACGCAGTATGAAGAACGAAATCAAGATTTAAATCCATTGCAACGTCATATTCTTTAGAAAGGATGCGCTGCATAATCCCCGGTGTTGGCAAAAAGAGCTTGTTCACATCCGCCGGATTCATCCGAATTACTTCACATTTAGAGAATTCTATGAGGGAAGTCGCACGCGTGCCGTTGTTCACCACAGTGAGATGAAGGTGATTCAACCTCGCTTTGAACGCACGGAGAGCATTACTGGCAATGACCGCCTCTTCATACCCCAGGGGAAGCACGATAAGCACATTCTTTGCTCCTGAGAAAAACTGAGTTAATTCCTGCGGCTTATCCACCTCGTTGCGGAATTGGAACTTCGCTAATTGCAATCCTATGTATGCTTTGAGACGTTCTAGCATTTGTTAGTAGTGAGTGGTTAATTTGTTAATTGGTTACTCAAGTTGACTGTTTTTAAGAAATCGTTAAAACGATTTCTAGAATTACGCTTTGAGCAGCACGCGACTTAAGTCGCGGGCTAAACGAAATTCAGAAAATGAAACCGATTCATCGGTTTCAAATTTCCAATTTACTAAACCGGTCATCTTGATTTGGTTTAACGGCTAATTTGAATTTAGAGCTTTTGGATTTGTTTAGTTTTTCGATATTAAGATTTAGAATTTTGTTAGGTTATGATATTTCCTTCTTAAATCTTTCTTCATCCCACAGATCAATACCTAACTTCCTTGCTTTATCTAATTTAGAGCCGGCTTCTTCCCCTGCAATTACGACGGTAACATTTTTTGAGACGCTTGAAGCTGTTTTTCCTCCTAGTCCTTCAATAATATCTTTTGCTTGGTCGCGGGTATAGTTAGTAAGAGAGCCTGTTAATACAAACGTCTTACCGGAAAATTTGCCGCTTGCCTTTTTCTTTTCTGCCGAAAGCTGCAGCCCCGCTTTTTTCAATCGCTCAATAATTTCCTTGTGGTGTTTATCGGCAAAGAACTTGACAATACTTTCCGCAATTCTGGGACCAATCTCATGCACTTGCTGCAAATCATCCTGCGTTTGGTTGGCGAGATCATCAATGGTGGGAAAACTCTCCGAAAGCACTTGCGCTACTCCGGCTCCCACATGCCGTATGCCGATTGAAAACAAGACACGGTGATACGGTTTCTTTTTGCTGTTCTCGATTCCCTCGAGAAGATTTTGCACACTTTTTTCACCCCAGCGTTCCAGCTCGACTAACTTATCTTTATGCTTGTGCAAGTCATAAATATCAGCAACTGTTTTTACGAAACCGTCAGTCACTAGCCTCTCAACAATGGCTTCGCCCAGACCTTCGATATCCATCGCACCGCGCATTGCCCAATGCTGAATACGCCCTCGAATTTGCA
>SCUC01000064.1 GCA_004322375.1 Bacteroidota bacterium | reverse complement strand
GCCAAAACCTGCTGGTGAGAGAACCGATAGGAGTTGTGGCGGCTATTATCCCCTGGAATTTTCCTCTCAAGATGGCAGTATGGAAATTAGGTCCCGCACTTGCAGCGGGGAATACCGTTGTTCTCAAGCCATCGGAATTGACTCCCTGCACCGCGATGGAGCTTGCAAGGATTATTCATGATGTGGGTTTTCCGCCGGGAGTGGTGAACATTATTCCGGGTTTTGGCGAAGATGCCGGGGAAGCGTTAGCAAAGCATCCGATGGTGGATAAAGTATCGTTTACAGGCTCAACGGCGGTAGGTAAAAAGATAATGAGCAAGGCTGCCGAATCCTTAAAGAAATGCACGCTGGAATGTGGCGGGAAATCTCCCAACATTGTGCTTGATGATGCTGACCTATCTGTCGCAATTGACGGAGCAGTATATGCGATGTTTTATCATCAGGGGCAATGCTGCGAGGCGGGAACGAGGTTGTTGTTGCAAGAAAATATTTATGATGAATTTCTCGAGCGGTTAATCAAGAAAACGAAAAAAATTCGTCTTGGTGACCCTAACGATGTTGCTACCGATATGGGACCACTCATCTCGAAGAAACAACAGGAACGGGTGCTAGGGTATATCAAGCGTGGCATCGAGCAAGGAGCGAGTGTTGTCGCCGGCGGAACAGCGCCTGTTTCGGAAGGGCTATCGCAAGGATATTTCATCGAGCCGACAATATTTACAAACGTTCAAAATTCGATGACAATAGCACGGGAGGAGATATTTGGTCCCGTACTCTCCGTAATAAAATTCAAAACGGAAGAAGAAGCTATCGCGATGGCAAATGATTCGATGTATGGACTTGGCGCAGGCGTTTGGTCGCGTGATAGAGAAAAAGCGATGGCAATAGCAAAACGGCTTCGCGCAGGAACTGTATGGATTAATGAATGGCATTTGCTTTCCGAGAAAGCGCCATTTGGCGGGTACAAGCAAAGCGGCATAGGAAGAGAGTTCGGCATCGAGGGGTTATATGAATATATGGAGATCAAGCATCTCCATATTGACGAAGTAGGTGTGAGAGAAAAAAAGTTTTGGTACGATACAGTCGTTCCTAAATGAACGCAGTTGTGCATGAGTTTATTATCTATTGTTAATATTTTTTAAAGGAATCTCTTATGAAAAAGTATTTCGTGTTACTGATGATTATCGTTATCGCATTCGTGGGATGCGGAAAGAAGGAAACACCTCCGGTTCCCGTTGGAGAAATGCCGGAGTACAAAGATCCGGCGTTCGGATTTAAAATCCATTATCCTCAGGAGTGGAAACAGCTCGGCACAACCGGTAAAGCGGTATTTGTCAAATCCCAGGAAGTTGCCAACAAGTTTATTGATCCGCAAAGCGGCGAAGAAGGCGCGCAGGTTATTGTGGAAGTATTGAAGCTCGAAGGGAAAACGCACGAAGAAGTTATCAATACTTCGAAAGAGGCATTCAAGCAATCGTGGGCGAAGGTTGATATCCAACCTGACCAACAGCTAACGATCGGCGGAAAACAGGGAACAAAAGTTGCCTATTCAGTTCCTGTAACCGCTAAGACGAATATCATGGGATACGAGATTTATGTTGCCGGTGATACAGCGGTGTACAAGCTGGATTTCATGGGGTACGGCGATCAGTATAATGCCCATGCTGCAGTATTTGATGCGATGTTGAAATCGTTCGAGCTGCCTGTTGTTATTATTAAATCGGATAAGTGGGTTGCCTCGCCGAGCATGGAATCATACACTTCAACATTCTTTACGATGCAGTACCCGGAGAACCTGATCCCAGAAAATGTCTCCAAGGGCAAGTTCGATTTTGCGATGAAGATGCGGGCTGACCGGCTCGATTGCAGCATCCAGATTGACGTCTTTGGCGCACAAAAATTAACAGTGGAAAAAGTGTTTGAGCAGAATAAAGGAAAAGTGAGAGCGCGGTCAACCGGGAAAGCGACGGTAGATGGGCAGAATGCTTTATGGGTTGAAGACCAGGCGGCGGCAAATATTATGAGGCGGCAATACTTTGTCGTTAAAAATGATAAGGTGATTCGTCCCACGATAGTATGGTACGTGCCGGATAAAGATATCTACCTCCCTGTATTTGAAAAGATGGTCACATCAATTAAGCTAAAATAATATATTTCTCATCAATGGTGATGTAATAAAAAGCGTATAACATGGGTATTGTTGTACGCTTTTTTTATCGTTGTATCTCAATGTTGAAAAATTTCGCTCACAAGAATGAGAATGGTATTGAAACCCCTCGTTTCCGTAATGTTAAAGGGCATTTTTACGATAGTTTTGTGGCATATAGGTTGCAGGATACGAAACGCATAGAAGAACAGATGGAAAGTGTCAATGGTTTAATTCTCCACCCCGAATATAGCCATTGCAGAAATGTGTTCACTTTTATTAAATGAAGAAGTTCAAAAGTTTCAACGATACACGAAAGATACGTTTTCACGACTCTAACTCACCCTAAAGGGGCTGTCTCAAAAGCGTAGGTTTCGTCAGGCTGAGCAGAGACGAAGCCTTTTTTCGGTGTCTAAATCACCCTTCGACTCCGCTCAGGGTGACGATTTTTTACTTTTGAGACAGCCTCCTTAAATTATATTTTCATTGTAAAGCCCTTTCTCTTTGCAAGCCTACGGCTCGTAGAGAGAAGGGGTTGGGGATGAGTTAAGTAGGCTCAACGGATGGAGCAATTATCGAGAAAAAGTTATAGATCCGATTGTTCAAAATAGAAAATACTTTTGCAATAGTTATTATCGGGGCGGAGTCTACAGGATGGTGCTTTGCGCTCACAATCCCCAAATGCAAAAAAAGTGGCGGGGGATAGTTTCGCTCGCAACGACAGTTTCATACTGGCTTCTGGTAGTTTGATTGGTTTTTAACAATAAGAAGAAAACGATATGGATATTAAGAACAGAACAATTTTGGTTTTAGGCGGGTGGGGACTTGTCGGTTCGGCAATTTGCCGGAAATTAGTCGGCGAGAAACCCAAACGAATAGTTGTCACCTCTCTACGAAAAGAAGAAGCTGAGGATGCAGTAGAACAATTGTATGCTGAATTTCCCAAAGCGCCGAAAAATTTTTTCGTTCCGTGGTGGGGAAATATTTTTACACGGTACGAATTTAAGGACATGAACCGGGAAGAGATACTGATGGATGAGAAAAACCGTCGCCGGCTTATAAACGATATGCTTGACGAGCTTAACGACAGGGTTCTCCACCATTCGGCAATGTACCGGCTGGTCAGCTCCGTCAGGCCGGATGTTATTATTGACAGCATAAATTCCGCAACCGCGATCGCCTATCAAGATCTGTTTCAAAGCGCGAGACAGGTGCTTCAAGAATTTGAGCAGGCAGAACGGAAAACGAACGGGAAATCCAAGCGTGCAGCAGTGGAGCGTTTGTTATGCACGCTCTATCTTCCTCAGCTCATTCGGCACGTTCAGGTGCTGTACAAATCCATGAATGAATGCAAAACCAGCATGTATATTAAAATCGGGACGAGCGGAACGGGAGGGATGGGATTGAACATTCCTTACACGCATAGCGAGGAGCGCCCATCGAGTGTTCTTCTCGGCAAATCTGCTGTCGCCGGCGCGCATACCTTATTACTGTTCCTCATGGGGCGAACTCCCGACGCTCCCATCACAAAAGAAATCAAGCCCGCCGCGGCAATAGCATGGAAAAAAATTGGTTACGGAGAGATTAAACGGAGAGGAAAAGCAATCCAGCTTGTGGATTGCGAGCCGAAGGATGGCACAGTTGTGAAAGGCACACTCAAGCTGCGTATGAGCAATGTTGCCAAGCCATTGAAGAAAACGTTGCAATCGGTGTTTGTTGACACCGGTGAAAACGGCGTGTTTTCCCGCGGAGAATTTGAAGCAATCACAGCCCCCGGGCAAATGGAATTTGTTACCCCTGAAGAGATAGCGGAAAATGTGATTTACGAGATAAAGGGGAGAAACACCGGACACGACGTTATTGACGCTCTTGATAACACGATTATGAGCCCGACCTATCGCGCAGGGTATATGTTCCAGAGCGCGTTTCAGAAAATAACGGAGCTTGAGAAATTACACGATGTTGAGAGCGTGGCGTTTGAAGCGCTTGGTCCACCAAGGCTCTCGAAGCTGTTATATGAAGCGTATCTTCTCAAACGCTGCTATAAGAACATAAATGCCGTTCTCAAAGCAACGCCAAAAGCTCTTTCATCAACCTTGATGAAAGAAATTACCAGGGATAAAAAGCTTCGTGCCGGAATAATTTCCATCGGCATTCCCATTTTGCTTCCTGATGGCAAAACAATGCTACGCGGGGATGAAATAAAAATACCCCCCTATCGAGGCGTCAATGAAATGGAAGCGTCCCCGGAACGCATGAACCACTGGGCGCACGATGGCTGGGTTGATCTTCGGGTTGCAAATATGAAGCTGTGGAAAGAACGATTTGAGCAGCTCATCAAAACGAGCAAGCAAATCCCGGCGGACGAAACCGGCTCCCGCTATATGTACACTCCCGATTTCTGGAACCATTACAAGGACATTCAACCGGGCAAGCTTGCCGGCTGGATATTCAGCTACGAGGAGCAAGGGATGAGGATGAAGGCGTAAGGAAAAATCGGAGACGTCTGGTTTGCATTACTGCTCGCAGAGCGTCTTCGCAAACATCAATATGGCTAGAATTCGACACGACGAGGATACCGTGTTGAGCTATAAAGAAGGGGCTGGCTTAAAAGTTGAGGAACGTAGAGTCCGATTCGTAATCGGACAAATTTTTAGCCGAAATTTTATCGAATTCTACTTGTCCGTTCGCGGAACGGACTCTACAATTTACTTTTGAGACAGCCCCTTCGTGGTTCTTGCAAATCGAAACCGATTCATCGGTTTTAAATCGAACTTATTAAAAAGGTCAACTTCAGTCAGCCGTCGTTTATTAGCTACAACCGGCGGCGCACCGCATTGAATTGCAACTGAAAAAACGTGAAACTCTTTCTTGCCCTTCTCACGTTCTATTCCTATCTTATAGCAACAAAAGAAAGAATCATGTTTTGACAGCCATAAAAGCCCATTTTGATGGAACCAACATAGCTTTGGATGAGCCAGCGTTTCTTACTTTTCAAACAAAACTTAAAATATTGATTGATGATGAAAAAGCAGTTCATGAACAACCTGATAACGGTAAGCCTAATGATTTGCTCTCCATCTTTGGCAAACCAATAGATATGGGAATTGAAGATTTCGCCGAGCAACATGACCATTATTTATATGGCACACCAAAACAGTTGATGGTATAACACTCTTTTTCATGTTTCCTGGGAGAAAAACTCTTGAAGCATGAATCTTGAATCCTGAATTTATCTATCATTTCGCATATCTTTTTGTATAATGCTTACCCGAGTAATCATCATAGTGTTCCTTGTAGAGTTGCTGACAACTGCCGCCTTCGCGCAGTTCTTCTACTTCGGACGGAACAAGGTACAATATACTACCTTCGATTGGCACGTGTTGAAGACGGAGCATTTCGATATTTATTATTACCCTGAGATGAGAGAGCTTGCGGAGCGGGGCGCTTCATTTGCGGAGGAAAGCTACAAAGCGCTCGAGCAAAAATTCAACCATAACGTCGGTAACCGTATTCCATTGATTTTTTACAGCTCGCATTTGCACTTTCAGCAAACGAACACCACGCCGGGATTTATTCCCGAAGGTGTCGGTGGATTTTTTGAGTTTCTTAAAGGTCGCGTCGTCATCCCGTATAACGGCTCGTTGTGGGATTTCAGGCATGTCATCAAGCATGAGCTTGTCCATGTGTTCATGCACAGCAAAGTGATGCGAGTTCTTTCCGATCATCGGCTAGCGCAGGATAGATTGCCGCCGTTATGGTTCACAGAAGGACTTGCAGAATTTTGGTCAACCGATTGGGATGTGCAAGCGGAGATGGTGCTGCGGGATGCCGTTGTCAATAATTATGTCGTGCCGCTTAGTCGGATGGAACAAATTTCCGGTTCGTACCTGATGTATAAGGAAGGACAGAACCTGTTACAATTTCTTGCCTCGCGATACGGCGATGAAAAAGTGCTGCTCATGATGGAAAATTTTTGGAAAGCGACTTCGTTTGAGGATGTGTTCAAAAAAACTACCGGTAAAACATACCAGGAGTTTGACGATGACTGGCTCTACTGGCTCAAGAAAACGTATTACCCCCTGCTTGCTCTCGCAGACCCTCCGAGCGCAGTAAGCAAACCCATTGTGGAGGAAGGGTTTAACTCAAAGCCGGTATATTATCAACACGGAACGAAGAGGGAGATTTATTTTCTTGGCAACCATACAGGATATTCCAGCATTTACCGAATTCCGTTTGATAGCGCCAAAGCAAAGCTGGAAATTGTGATTGAGGGAGAGAGGACAGAGGACCTCGAAGCCTTTCACCTTTTCCAGAGCAAGCTGGATATTTCGCTCGATGGGTTGCTCGCGTTTGTCACTAAAAGCGGAGAGAATGACGCTCTTCACATTTATGATATTGAACGAAACAAGCTGACCCAAACATACAAGTTTGATAGCCTGGTGGTTCTCGGCTCTCCTTCATGGTCGCCTGACGGAAAACGGATTGTATTTTCATCGGTTGATAAATCAGGCAGCAGCGACTTATATATCTGGGATACAGGTCGTGAGGAGCTTACCCGCATCACCCACGATTTTTATGACGACAAAGACCCTGCCTGGTCGCCTGATGGAAATTGGATAGCGTTCAGCTCTGATAGAACGCCGTTCGGTTATCACGGGAAGTATAATCTTTTTCTTTTGAATCTCTCAACAAACGGAATAGAATATCTATCCTATGGAGACGAAAGCTATTACTCTCCAACATGGTCGCCGGATGGAAAGAGCCTTGTTTTTACTTCAGATATTGGGGGAGCAAGAAATATTTGGATGATGCAATTTGATACTCCCCTCACCCCCAACCCCTCTCCCTCAGGGAGAGGGGTTGGGGGTGAGGGAGGAAGCGCAAAAAAGCTGACCCATTTCACGACCGCGGCATTTGACCCGGCTTGGACAGACAGCGGCTTAGTGTTTTCTGCCTTTGAAGATTTTAGCTTTCAGCTTCGATATATTAAGAATGTACAGAAGCTGTATGATTCCTCGAATACTAGCAAAAGCTTGAGCCTTACTCCGCTTGAAAAGCCATGGGAGCCGAAAGCAATTGTTGCGGAAGATAGCGCGCAGCCGCCGAGGTACTCCGGCGATTATAGTCTCGACATAGCAGGGAGCCAAATTTCCACCGACCCGGTGTTTGGAACTGCGGGCGGCGCCTACCTTGCGCTCAGCGATATTCTTGGAAACGAGCAATACTATTTTTTGTTGTACAATACAGCACAGTCAACCGATGAGCTGTTGGAAAGCTTTAATATTGCCGTATCGCGATTCTCGTTACAGCAGAGGGCAAACTATGCGTATGGCGTTTACCGTTTTTCGGGAAGAAGGTACGATTTGCGCGACCCCGATTTGTATTTCTATGAACGGGTCTTTGGAGGATACTTCGCGTTGAGCTACCCTCTCTCGAAATTCAGAAGAGTGGAAGCGGCGATAAGCGTGAGCAATTCTGACAAAGAAGTAATTTACGGAATAGAAGAACGGCGCGCGTTATTTCTTTCCAACTCGATTTCATTTGTTCACGATAATTCGCTCTGGGGACCGAGCGGACCACTCGATGGCAGCCGCTTTAATGTTACGCTTGCCTATACAACAGATATCCAGTTTTCAAACGCGAATTATTATTCAGCAATTTTCGACTATAGGCATTATTTCCGTCTTGCCCAGCGTTCAGCGTATGCGGTACGGCTCTGGCTATTCTATAATGAGGGAAAAGAAGCGCGGCGGTTTTTCATGGGCGGAAGCTGGGATTTACGCGGGTACCCGCGCTGGTCGCTTCGCGGGAAAAAGCTCTGGTTGACATCGCATGAACTACGCTTTCCGTTTCTTGATCAACTCGGCTTGCGTTTTCCCTTTGGAGGGGTAACATTTGTCGGGCTTCGCGGCGCGCTGTTTTTCGATGCAGGGAGCGCGTGGGATGATACATACCGTGAGACATTAGGCAGTATTGGCGGCGGCGTCAGGATAAATTTGGGTGGAGTGTTTGTGCTGCGGTATGACATCGGAAAACGAATCGTGAATAACTTGCGCAATTTCGACGATGAAGTGTTTCAACAATTCTTTTTTGGATGGGACTTTTGATGATTGCAGTTTGCAGATTGCGGATTGTAGAATGGCGGAGAAGACAAATTTCATTACAACCCTTTGTAAAACTCTTCTTCGTGATACTGCTTGTTGTTGGGTTTTATGGATGCAGCAATTTACAACTGCTGAAAACTCCACAAAACGATAGTCATCAATGGCAGCAATACGGGGGAACGATAGAACGAACAAATGGTTCTTCTTCTTTATTACAACCGCCTCTCTCTGTTGCGTGGATGTATGACGCTTCTGCCGGGTATTCCGAATACTCTGTTACCATTGCAGATAGCATTGTGTATATCGGAACATTGCTGGGCGAAGTGTATGCCGTTCATGCGCACACGGGCGAAAACATCGGCTCGTACGATTTTGAATCGGCGATTTATGGTGCGCCTGTTGTAGATCATTCGATGCTGTACGTCGCTACGGCAAATTCGGAGGTGAGTCTTTACGGTTTTGATCTTATGAAGGGAAGAGTGGTCTGGAAGGCGGCGCTTGGGGGAATAGAGACTTCGCCGCTTCTTCTCGGCGATAACTTATTCGTAACGACGTTGGATGGGGATGTGTATAGCATCAACAAGCATACGGGTACTGCGAATTGGAAATTTTTAACGCCGCTATTTGAGAGGCCTGCGTTTCTTCGTTCTTCCCCGGCAAGCGACGGGAAGTCTCTGGTGTTCGGCTGCGATGACGGCTCAGTGTTTTGCATCAGCATAGAAGATGGCAAGCTCCTGTGGCATTCCCGGACAGAGAAAAGCGTTGTTGCGTCCCCTTCGATATGGAACGGCAGAGTCTTTGTCGGGTCGCAAGATGGAGCCATGTATGCGTTTAACCTTTCAGATGGCGCGCTTGTGTGGAAGCAATCCCTTGGCTCACCTATCTACTCATCGCAGGCAGTGGGAGAACACTATGTGTATGCGGGGACTTCATCGGGGGATATTGTATGCCTGAAAAGTGAAACCGGAGAAATTTTGTGGAGGCACAAAGCACAAAGCGCGATTAGCTGTGCGCCGTTGTTAGCCGGAAAGGTTCTGTATGTCGGGAGTCTCGACCGTTCACTCTATGCGCTTGATGCAGATACCGGAACGCTGCTGTGGAACGAAACACTCGAAGGGCGCATCAAAAGCATGCCTGTAGTATGGAACGAATTTCTTGTCCTCCCGCTGGATAACAAAATGGTTGTTGGGATGAAAAGGGGTGGAGGAGAATGAAAATCCTACTTTGTACATTGTACGTTGTACTTTGTGTTTGTTTGGTGGATGCTCAAGATCGTGCGACGATTTCCGTACGAAGCGATTTGGATAGTGCAAAAGTTTTTATGGATTCAATGTTTATCGGAACAACGCCTCTTGAATCTGCATCAATAGATACCGGAAAGCACATCTTGCGTGTTGTACATGCAAACGAAAGAAACTGGTACCACCCTCCGGTTATCGAAACGATACGAGTTGCGGCAGGCGAGCATATAGAGCGTACTGTTACAATTCCTTCGTATGAATACGCGCCGCACATCATTTCAGCTTCATGGAAGGAAGCGATTGAACACGACTCATTGAGCGCCATTCCCGGCCTTGCGCTGGAGGGGAAAACAGTTCCAAGCGCGACTCCGTTATATCTGACAACTGCCGGAGCGGTTGTTAGCGGAGCGGTTGCTGTTTATTTTAAGCTGCAAGCGGATGAATATTATCAAGATTATCAGAATACGGGAGATGAAGCCGTACTGGATAAGGTGAAGACCAACGATACGATTTCCGGAATCGCGCTTGGGGTATGTGAGCTCAATTTGGTTGCGCTAACGTATTTGCTGCTGTCGCGGTAAGGGAATGTTGAGAAAAGCTCTTATCCTGACGTACTTAGCGCAGCTAACTAATTTCTATCAGCCCTGATTTCAAAGGCGAGCGTAGCCGAAGATTTACTTTATCTATCAAGGGCTGAATAATCTGATGCTTGTTGCACGCAGCAAAAAAATTGTAACGGGAAACTTGCTAAGATTTTGTTGATATTCTAAATTTTTGTCCATCGTGATGAAGACGTGAAATCCTTCATTAGTCATAAGACGAAGAAGTTCTCCGTTTTTCTTTCCATTCCAATCCTTCTCTTTAGCCGTGAACACTTGAACTTCAGCATCGAAATCAAGCTTGAGCTTTGCAGGTAAATTTTCATCAAGCAGGATTTTCATTCAGGATTTTCTCTGAGGTGACAAATCGTTCCGCCATCATAAGCACTTCAAGAGCCTGCTCTTTTGTCACAGTAGGAAAGTTCTCCAAAAATTCGTCGAGCGGGTCGCCACTTTCGATATAATCGAAAAGAGCGCGGATGGGGACGCGTGTACCGGTGAATACCGGGGTTCCCCCTAGAATTTCAGGGTCAATGTTGATAGCATGATATGGCATTGCATATATCCTATTGCTATAATATAAAAAAAATGAAGAAAAATGGCGTGTTTTTTTACTCCTTCAACAACCCTTCAATCTGCCGTTTCATAATTTCCACCATTTGAGGACCTTCAAAGCCGACGTTTGTGTAGGCGATGTTTCCCTTCTTGTCGAGAACGAACTGAGTTGGAATTCCTTCGACGTTGTACTGCGATACAACATCATTATCCATCAACACGGGAAACGTGTATTTATGTGCTTCCATAAATTTCTTTGCATTTTCCAATATCGCATCGGCTCCTTTTATCCGTTCCCAGGTGTTCAAAGCAAGAATTTTCACGTTGTCATTGCTCCGGTATGTTTCATACACATACTGAAGATAAGGAAACGCTTGCTTGCAAGGTCCGCACCATGTCGCCCAGAAATCTAACACGACAACCTTACCTTTCAGTGCAGAAAGCGTGACGGGTGCGCCGCTCATGTCGGGCAACGTGAAATCAATGGAAGGCTTTGAAGTTCGTTCTTCCTTGATTTTCTTTTCAATTTCGCTTGCATGTTCTTTCCCGGCTTTTGTAATCGCATCTTCAAAGGCTTGTTTTTTTGCATTCAGCGCTTCTGAGTAATTTTTATCGGAGCCATCTCTCCCCGTATATGC
>SCUC01000592.1 GCA_004322375.1 Bacteroidota bacterium | reverse complement strand
AATTCTTGATGGACATCCGGCATTTGTGGCTGCGTTCATCACGGCAACATGCCATTATGAGAGTTCGTCATCAGATTATCAAAGCGATTCGCGAATTTTTCGATAACCGGGGATTCCTGTTGATGGACGCTCCCATTTTTACGCCTGCTGCCTGCGAAGGAACTTCAACATTGTTTGCGACTGATTACTTCGATCTTGGCAAAGCGTATCTTACACAATCGGGGCAATTGTATGGGGAAGCGGGAGCAATGGCATTCGGGAAAGTGTATGTGTTCGGTCCTACGTTCCGCGCTGAAAAATCTAAAACGCGAAGACATTTAACAGAATTTTGGATGGTAGAGCCGGAAGTGGCATTCAATGATTTGAATGACAACATGGAGCTTGCCGAAGATTTCCTCGAACACATCGTCCAGTCAGTGTTAAAGTATCGTATGCCGGAATTGAAAACATTGGAACGCAATACATCGTTTCTTGAAAATGTGAAGAAGCCGTTGCCGAAAATCTCGTATGATGAGGCAGTGGAAATCCTGAAAAAGAAAGGAAACGAGTTCGAGTACGGCAACGATTTTGGCGGGGCGGATGAGACGATAATCTCTTCCGAGTTTGACCGACCGGTTATCGTTCACCGTTACCCTACAGAGGTAAAAGCATTTTACATGAAGCGCGACCCGCATAATCCCAAGCTTGCTCTGGCGATGGATGTGCTCGCTCCCGAAGGATATGGTGAAATCATCGGTGGCAGCCAGCGCGAGGATGATTATGACGCGTTGCTTTCAAGAATCAAAGAACACAACCTGCCACAGGAAGCGTTTGAGTGGTATCTGGATTTACGGAGATATGGCTCAGTGCCTCATGCCGGATTCGGTCTTGGTGTTGAACGCACAGTTTCCTGGATTTGCGGGCTTGAACATGTTCGTGAGACGATTCCGTTCGCGAGAATGATTTACCGGTTGACGCCGTAAAAGTTATAACAATGCAATGCTGCAAGTAACCGGACTCAGAAAAGAATACTCCACAGTTGTGGCGGTAGAGAATGTTTCGCTCACCGTAAACCGTGGTGAAATTTTCGGTTTAATTGGACCTAACGGGGCAGGTAAAACCACAACCATCAGGATGATTCTTAACATCATTACTCCCGACCAGGGAAGCGTGTTCATAGATGGAAAACCATATAGCGAGCAAACCCGGAATATCGTGGGATACCTGCCCGAAGAGAGGGGGTTGTACAGAAAAAATAAGGTTATTCATACAATAATTTACTTTGCTACCCTACGCGGCGTTCCGGTTCAAGAAGCAAGGCGACGCGCGTACGAATGGCTCAAGCGATTTGAACTCCTTGAAAAGGCGGAAGGAAAGGTGGAAGAGCTATCCAAGGGAAACCAGCAAAAAGTGCAGTTCATCAATTCCATCATTCACGACCCGCAGCTTGTAATACTTGATGAACCTTTTTCGGGGCTTGACCCTGTGAATCAGATTCTCCTGAAAGATATTTTGATGGAATTGAAAGATGCCGGGAAAGCAATCATTTTTTCGACTCACGTGATGGAGCAAGCAGAAAAGCTCTGCGAGAAAATTTGCCTCATCAATAGAGGAAATGTTATTCTCGATGGACGACTGCAGGATGTTAAAAAACGGTTTGGAAATAATTCCGTTCACATCGAATATACAGGAGATGGCGCATTTTTGTCATCTCTTCCGAATGTCAAGCGAGCGATGCTGTATGAAAACTATGCAGAGCTTGAATTAAGCGATGACGCACCTACAGGCGAGTTGGTCAGGGCACTATCTCAACGGTTAGAGTTGAGAAAATTCGAGCTTGTCGAGCCGTCGCTTCATTCTATTTTTCTTTCAATGGTTGGAGGCGATACCGTAGCTCCAAAGGAGGTGAAACAATGATAAGCAAAACATTCATGGTGGCGCGATGGGAGTACATCGAGAAAATTAAATCGAAAATATTTATTTTTTCTGTGGTTATTATGCCGCTAATCACAGTTGTGTTTAGTATTGTTCCGAGCCTGCTTGCGATGAAAGAGGATACGGAAAGCCGTACAATCGGAATCATTGACCAGAGTGGGCAGGTTACTGAAGATTTGAAGTTTAGTTTAGAAGAACGCTACAAGCTAAAAAGCGGAAAGCCGAACTACACTCTTCTTCCTATAGAATATAATGGTGATGTTGATTATTCCAAAAAATATGCTGATAAGCTAATCATAGGCGAGCAGATTGAAGGCTGCCTCATCGTCACCAACAATATTATGAGCGATACAGTTTTTGAGTACCGCTCACAAAATGTAGGCAACATCAAGTTAACAGAACGTCTAAATCGTTCATTGCGCGAAGTGATTATTGATAAAAAGCTTCGTAACAAAGGCCTCGACCCTTCAATAGCCAACATACTGAAAACGTCCACAGATATTAAAGGTATTAAGCTTACAAAGGACGGAAAAGAGAGTGAAGCAGGATTTGGTGATGTATTGATTACATCGTACGCATTTATGATGATGATGTTCTTTCTTCTAATAACTTCAGGACAACTTCTTGTCAGAAGCATGTTAGAAGAAAAATCGAACCGTGTCGTTGAAATGCTTTTATCTTCCTGTTCTTCCAGCGAGTTGATGTCAGGAAAAATACTTGGCTTAAGTTTACTTGGATTGACTCAAATGACATTGTGGGTGTTGATGGGTATTGTTGCAGCTATTAAATTAGGCACAATTCCAATAGCCTTAGATCACACAATGATTATCATTGTCTATTTCGTTTTAGGTTACCTTTTTTACTCAGCGATATTCGTCGCAATAGGTGCTCCAATTTCTACCGAGCAAGAGGCACAACTTGTAACAAGTTTATTGACGTTATTTTTATTGGTGCCAATTTTGTTTGCCTTTCCAGTTCTTGAAAGTCCCAATTCTGCATATGCAAAAGTTCTTTCGTTCATTCCGCTTACTACGCCGACTATGATGGCGTTACGAATACCTATTCAAATGCCCCCTGTTTGGGAGCTTGTTGCTACCTCGGTTGTGCTGCTGCTCTCTGCGCTCGGGATGATGTGGGCGGCAGGAAAAATTTTCCGAACAACAATTTTATTAACAGGGAAAAGACCGGGATTGAAGGAGTTAATACAGATTGTCAAGGCGGGATAGTGGTAGGATTGTGCTTATGTTCGGTTGGTTGCTTTTTTGGACAGGCTCGACAAAAAATATTCTTGGACACTCTCCCATTAGCGGGGATGTAATTTACGGACAATTAATAACGTGCAGAGAGAGACTAATCCCATCACAATAAATGCAAAAGGGTAGTCGTAAGCGACTACCAGCCGCCCAACAGTAAACCCTGCCCACATTTCACACACGTTTGTCATTGCCATGTATGCGCTGAATTGCGTCGCGCCGAGTTTGGAATCTGTAATTCCCATAAGAAGAGAATAGGATGATGCGGTGAATAACCCAATTGCAATGTAGAGTATTGCAAGAAGTATATAGAGCAACAATTCCGCATCCCCAGCGAAGGCAACAAATCCTAAAAGGATTACAATCATGGAAATTGAGATGAGAAATATTTTTACTGCTTGCGCGTGCCCTATGTTATCGGCAAGCGCTCCTCCTATAATTGCGCCGAAGCCCATTCCTGCTACCGCCGGAAATGAAAAAAAGTAACCGATAATCCCGGATTTGAATCCATGGTCAAGAAGAAATGGACTGGCTACTGCGCCGACGGACTCAAATGCCGCGCCGGAAGTTGCCGCGAAAAGCAATCCCCACCATGTTGCAGAATTGTTGGCCGCTTTTTTAAGCTGTAATAAAAATTTTTGAATTGTTCGGGCATCAGTGAGGTGTGCTGCCGGTTCTTTTGAGAAGACCAGTAACAACGAGCTAAACCAGATAATGACGATAAGCGCGGCAATCAAAGCCCAGTCTTGATGTAACGATGCGGCAAGAATAGCGCCGCCGCCAAACAACGAACGTCCCACGAGCATCCCGCCCTGCATCCAGCCATTGATAGCGCCCCGTTCTTCTGCCGGAACATGTGCGATAGCAAGCGCATCAATCGCGGCATCTTGCGAGGCGGCAAAGAACGCATGAAGGAGAAGAAGCGGAATCAAAAACGGGAGGGAAGATTCGAAGGGGACAAGAGTTAATGGGAGAAGGGTTACGCCCATGAGTGCTTGAAACGTTATAATCCATGATTTTAGAGACCAGAATGGTGTTCGAAAGGAGTCAATGACGGGAGACCACAAAAATTTTACAGTCCAGGGAATAAGGAGAAGCGAGGTGAGGGTTGTTATTTCGTCAACAGGGTAATTGACCATCCGCAATTTCGTGGGAAGCGCCCACCAGATGAATCCAATCGGAGCGCCCTCGCTGAGGTAGAGCGAAGCGAAGAGAATGATTCGTCCCTTTTTGGATGAAAGCAAATTCATTCCGTTTTTTTCATAGTCGAAAGGATTCTTCTCATATCATCAAAGTTCTTTTTCTTGACAATAACTAAAATTGTGTCTCCGGCTTTCAGTTCCGAGCTTCCGCTAGGAACTATGAGCTCGTCGTTACGATTGATGAGGATAATTGTGCAATCGTCGGGCAAGCCTATTTCGACAATGGGTTGACCGATGACTGCTGAGTTGTTTGGAACGAAGAAATCA
>SCUC01000591.1 GCA_004322375.1 Bacteroidota bacterium | reverse complement strand
CCTGTACAGTATATCTGCCTGTCGTCAGTTGGTTTAAGTTTACTTCTTCAAAGGTTGTATTCCCCTGGGGAGAAGAATTTACCAGGTTGCCTTCTTCATCATACACATACATATCAAAGTCGGTATTAGAATTATCCCAAGAAATATGTACCCGTACGGTGTGCGAAGTATTTATAGCATAATACGACTGAGGCACATTGACCACAAACGTGTATTCATCACACGTGAGGGGGGTACACGCCGCGGGGTCAGCCGTAACAGCAGTGTACGGTCCCCCTGTCCATGTGAGCGTCGTATTTGCGGGCGTTAGAGTTGGTGTAGTATCGGAGTCGGGCAAACTTTCGCGCGCTGCCTGAACCGCTCCGGCAGCATCTATAAGCCCGTCTCCAAATTGTGGGTCAAATCCCGGAACTCCTAAATCTCTGGAAGTCGTTCTCAAAATATTACGAACCTGATCGTTAGTCAAAGCAGGATTGATTGACCATGCAAGAGCAGCAACTGCACTCGCATGTGGAGTAGCCATAGAGGTTCCGCTATACTTATTAAAGTCATCCACTCTGTTCACGAGAGTTATTATCGGTGAACCTAATGAGACAAGCGCCTGACCATCGCTCATCGAGAGAGAAACCCCGGGAATCCAATCCCTGTTATTGGCATCGTCGCGGGCTGTGCCCATCGTGCCGTTGAAATTTCCTTCGACGTTATTATAGATGATTGCTGCAATAGCCCCTGCATCCTGCGCTTTGCTTACTTTGCTCGCAAACGTGCTATCTCCACGCTGAATAAGGGCAATTTTTCCTGCTACACTTGCAGGAAAATCGCTTGGGCTTAATCCCTTGCCGCAATACACTGTTCTCGCGGATATCCCCGATGAGCTTGTCAGGGCACAAAATTGCAGCTCATTCGCTTCAAGTGATGTTCCTGCTAAATCAACACGGCTATCTCTTCCGGTTCCCATCGGCACTGTTGATTTTACGTCAACGCCGGGAGCCACAACTTCCTGCTCAGCTCCATAATTCGAAAAACTGGCTAATGCTAAATTCTTACCTATCGCTCCTATTGCCATATTGGAAGGATATGCTGCCGGGTACATGACTACCGGTTCTCCATCATTTCCTGATGCGCAAATTATTAGTAACCCTGCATCATACGCCGCTTGATACGCTGCGTCTTCGGTAGGACTATACACCGGCGCACGCACAGCCTGTCCGGTTGGTAACGTAATGCCGATTCCTCCACCAAGGCTCATGCTGGCAATGTTCATTCCGTTCTGAACGCACCAATCAATGGCTGCCAGAATATCTGCGCTTGTCCCGGAACCGGCGTCGCTTAACACTTTGAGTGAGTAAAGGTCAATATCCGGCGCTACGCCGACAACACCGACACCATTTAATTCGGCAGCTATTGTACCGGAGACGTGCGTTCCATGACTATGTCCATCCCATGGATGCGGATTTTTAAGTACAAAATTGTATCCCCCTTTATATCTCGCGTCTAATTCATAATGAAGCGAATCTATTCCCGTATCTAAAACGGCGAGCTTAATAGGCTGACCTTTTGTCGCTCCCCAAACTGCCGGCGCTCGCACAGTATCAACACCCCACGGAATGACTTCTGCCTGCTGTTGAGCCGGCACGTTACCACGCACAGTTACTGCTACCGGATTCGATGAACCTTCAGCAGTGAATATTATCAATCCAAGCTTACGCCCTTCGCTTGTCGGGGTAAATGTAACTGTAAACACCTGTTGAGTGGAAGGAGGCACTACAACTGAATTCGGAGTGACTGCGAATTCCGGATGGTTTGATTCTACTGTGGTAAAATTGAGTTCACCGGAAGTCGTATTCGTTACCGTTAATTGCAGTGTAGCTGATTCTCCCAAACTGATATTTTCAAATTCCAGTTCCTCAGGAGAAATATTGTAAGGGGGCAATATTGTTTGCACAGGATAATCTCTTCCGGGTCCATCATCCGGGGCTCTGTCTAATGTTGTAATAAATCCTGTACCCGCAGCGCCTACCAGTTGTGAGGCTTCTGCATACGGAGCCGTAAGTACATCGCCATTTTGAGGATATCCATTCTGATTTGGCGCGCCCGAAAGAACCGCATTCGTTATGACCATCACAATTTTCCCCTCTCCGGGAAGTATGGTTCCTTGGTCAACAGCGCCCTGCTCACTGTTAATACCGTTTTCATCCACAAAACCCCAGCCAAAATCAGGCGCTCCGGATTCAGGCTTTCGCATTTGCACAAAATATTCATCCGGCACAGTGCCGCCATTCTGAAGCGTAAACGCAATCTTCCAAACTCCATTCACAGGAAGTCCATCACCTGTTGTCGGATTAACCGCTGAAAGATCGCTTACCTTTATCGTAAACTGGAGACGGCTGTTATCAAGTTGTTCGATCCATGCTCCAACAATATCTTGGGTTGCGTCACCGGGACTTACCTGGTCTCCCGTTACGTCAGTCATTTCCGGGTCATCTTCCGAACCAAGAGCATAATAAACCTGTACGGGATCAGTAAATTCTACCCGCCTGTCCATATTGATAAGTTTTAGCGTTGCTTGATTCGGTACCTGAATCGCATACGCGGGAATTATGCTGTATTCATAGAGAATTGTCGCACCTAGGCTGAGTATCATGTTGCGTTCATTAATGCCCGGCGCGGTTTTAAACATTACAAAATATTGGTTCGAAACGTCTTGCGGTTGTCGAACAAGAGACATACCACCGTAAGCAACACCTTCTTTCGCCTGCTGCTGCGCGATGCTCGATATTGCTATCAGCATAGAAAATATTACACATACGTATGTTTTGAGTCTCATAAGAACTCCTTTCTAGTAAAATAATTATAATTATAGGTGAATTAAACAATAACCATTTTTTATGCGGTAATGGCTATCGTCTGTCTCGTGCGGGAGGGTTGTAGCGTGTTCGTAGGGAAAGTTCATGTCCTCAGTGAACGCTTACTGGTTCAGACGTTTCTTGAGGTCCCGGAAAGAGTAAAAAATCATCAAGCCACGATGCCTTTCTTGTTATTCGATATTGTACACATTGTAATTTGATTTTTTTTGAAATCGTTAAACAATTCCTTGAAACAGGTATTTCGCAGCCCTTGACCTAAGTCGTAGGCTAGCTGAATCTCACGGCATGAAACCGATTCATCGGTATCAAGTATTTTATTTGTTACAACGGTCATCTTCTGTTCCACATATTGAACTGTTTTCTCTTTATCAATCTTGTTATTGTTTCACTATCTTAAAGCTGTTAATAATAATGAGCGTGTTGCCAAATTTTAACGTCTGTTTCTCCCCGCAGGGTCGAGACAGAGATTCGCCGCTCTGCGGCATGGTGCTTTACCTTACATATCGGGGATGAACCCTGACCGAAGGTGCTCATTTCATTCCTCTGAGAATGACCATTTGTTGTAGTATCATTCTCACGCATTCGTCGAGCTGAGGATGAGTATTATTTGTCAACACGCTCAATGTTGTCTTCTTATGGTTCCTTAACATCTTGCTTCTGTTCCACAACAGGCGCTCTTTGTTATTTCCATGGTACAAAGATACAACGAACGCAGGGTAAGGTCAATCGGGCAAATTTTGTATTTTTGAAATTACAAGAAATGATTTAAACCATATCCAATATAAGACGTAACCTATCTTACGTAACTAACTCTACAGTAAAAACCGTAATAGGTAAGAGCGATTCACATAGGATATTTATGCAAATGTGTCCGAAAATAACTATTTGAGGGTCTTACAAAATTTGCTTTTTTCTTTTCACTCTGTTTTCCGTACTTTGTATTTTATGCATTCGCCGATTCACTAAATACTGTCATACTGATTACTGACTACAGACTACTAATAAATGTCCACCCCGTTAATGAAACAATATGCCTCCGTCAAGGCGAAGTACCCGGATACCGTGCTTCTCTTTCGCATGGGTGATTTTTATGAGACCTTTGAAGAAGATGCGAAGGTTACTTCCAGGGTTCTCGGTATTGTTCTCACAAAACGAGGAAACGGAACATCAGGAGAAACGCCCCTTGCCGG
>SCUC01000590.1 GCA_004322375.1 Bacteroidota bacterium | reverse complement strand
TCCACCTTCCAAAACCTCCAAATCACCCCACCATCAACCTCTCACCAAAACACCAATTCTTTCACACCTCAAAATTTTTTCCTAACTTATGATACATGTTCTACGAAATCGAGTTAGACCAACCGTTACAGGACGATAAGCCCCACGACCATTGCGGAATTTTCGGCATTTTTGGTCATCCTAAATCCTCCCTCATGACGTATTATGGATTGCAAGCGTTGCAACACCGCGGGCAGGAGGGGTCGGGGATTGTAACATCCGAGTATGATGACGCTGCGGGGAAATATCGCTTCCACGCTCACAGAGATTTTGGGCTTGTGAATGATGTCTTTCGCTCCGGGAAAATTTTTTACGAGCTGTTGAAAGGCTCAAGCGCTATCGGGCATAACAGGTATTCGACTACGGGAGCATCGAATAATAAGGTCAACATTCAACCGTTGACGGTAAACTACAGGC
Source organism: Bacteroidota bacterium (assembly GCA_004322375.1). Lineage (GTDB taxonomy): Bacteria > Bacteroidota > Ignavibacteria > UBA10030 > SZUA-254 > FW602-bin19. The sequence continues at coordinate 2,386 of SCUC01000590.1, read as the reverse complement.
AGGGAAACATTGCAATTTCTCACAATGGCAATCTCACGAACTTTCAAGGCATCAGGCAGCGGCTTCAGGATGAGGGAACGATATTTCAAACAACATCTGATACGGAAATCATCCTGCATCTCATTGCCCGAAGCAGGCAGACCGAGCAGGTAAAGCAAATCATAGATGCGCTGAACCAAATTGAGGGGGCGTTTTCAATCGTTATTCTTACGGATGATAAGCTTATTGCCGCGCGCGACCCATACGGATGGCGACCGCTTGCCGTAGGCAGAGTTGACGGGGCGTTTGTTGTTGCTTCAGAAACGTGCGCGTTCGATATTATCAGCGCGGAATACTTAGATGACGTCCGTCCCGGCGAGGTGTTAGTGTTCGATAAAGAGACGCTGGAATCGGGGCAGCCGAAATCATATATGTTAAATTCTACGGCGAACAAACCTGCTTATTGTATTTTTGAGTATATCTATTTTTCCCGCCCGGACAGCAAAATTTTTGGTGAAAGCGTTGACAGGGTGCGCCGAAAGTTAGGCAAGGCGCTCGCAAGGGAACATCCCGTTCGTCCGGTGGAGACGGAAAAAGTCATAGTGATAAACGTTCCCGATTCGAGCAATACCGCTACGCTCGGCTTCGCGTCGGAGAACGAAAAGCAGGGGGTGAAAACAAAATATGAAATCGGGTTGATACGAAGCCATTATATCGGTAGGACGTTTATCCAACCTGAGCAGGATGACCGGGATGTAAAAGTGAAGATGAAATTCAACACTGTAAAAGGCGTGCTGAAAGATAAAGAAGTTGTTATCGTGGATGACTCAATCGTGCGCGGAACAACCTCGAAGCAATTGGTTGACCTCGTGCGCGATGCAGGACCGAAGAAAATTCATTTCCGCGTATCGTCGCCGCCGATCCGGTTTCCCTGTTTTTACGGAATGGATTTTCCGAAATCAGACGAGTTGATTGCCAACAAAGCAGATGGCGACATCGAAAAAATTCGCGAGAGGCTTGGCGTGGACAGCATCGGCTATCTTTCGCTTGAAAAGTTGTTAGAGTCCGTTCCCCATGAGAATCAAGAATCGTACTGCACGGCATGTTTTAGCGGCGAATATCCTACACAAGTAGAAACACGTTCAAAAAACCAGAATGAGTGTTGATGAAAAGCAAACCATCTGGACTCTCTCCAACGCGCTGAGCCTTGCGAGAATTGCGCTGCTCATCCCGGCTTCGTATTTTCTTGTGTCCAATTCCGCGATGGGGAGGTTCTATGCGCTTCTTCTTATCGCACTGGGCGCGCTGACAGATTTTTTTGACGGTTATTTTGCGAGAAAGTTTTCCGAGATTACGGATTTCGGAAGGATATTAGACCCGTTAGCGGATAAAGTCGCTTTGGGTGTGCTTGCCCTTCTGCTTGCCTGGTTGAAGATATTGCCGCTCTGGTTTGTCAGTTGTGTGCTGCTACGGGATATTCTTATTTTTATAGGCGGAATGTATATCCAGCAGAAAAAGGGAATTGTCGTCCAATCTAACTGGCTTGGAAAATGGACTGCCGGAATACTTGCATTACTGATTGCTGTTGCTGTGCTTGATTTTCCGGAATTAGAAGCAACAAAGACTATTCTTTTGTACGGGTCATTAGTAATGATTATTCTCTCGTTCGCGGCTTATGCGAAAAGGTTTGGGGAATTGGTTAGGTACTGATGTTACGCAACGCAATTGCAAAACCTAATATTTTTAGGTTTTCCTCTGAATTCAACCCCCCTTCTCTTACAAAGAGAAGGGGGAAGGTCAATGACCTCGTAGAGGGGGATGAGTTCGCGAGGTTAGCCTTAATTTTTAAGGTATCAAAATGCACTAGCTTATTGAACTCGTGCATTGGTTAGGTAACATTTTTTTCATTTTACATTTTCATTTTGCATTGATACATGGGTTTTTTCGATAAATTAAAATTCAGCAAATTAAAAGAGGGACTTGCCAAGACAAGAGACAATATCATCGGCAAGGTTCAAAAAATTCTCACCAGCAAGACAAAAATTGATGAGGAGGTTCTACAGAACATTGAGGAAATCCTCATTCAAGGGGATGTTGGCGTAGCGACAACAATGAAAATTGTAGAAGACCTTCGCGAGCGAGTCAAAAAAGAAGGCTATCAGGAAACCAGCCAGCTTGATCTGTTGCTGAAAGAGGAGATGCAGAAATTGCTTGCCTCTGGAAGTAATGGAGAAAATGATCTCTTTGCATTGCCTCCTGAACGCAAGCCGTATGTTATAATGATTGTCGGGGTGAACGGCGTAGGGAAAACAACAACAATTGGCAAGCTTGCCTATAACTACAAGAATGCAGGAAAAAGTGTCGTTATCGCCGCGGCGGATACGTTTCGCGCTGCTGCAAACGAGCA
>SCUC01000589.1 GCA_004322375.1 Bacteroidota bacterium | reverse complement strand
AGAACTTTTGAAGAACCGGCGGTGTTTCAAATAGTGGCTCAGAGGTCAATGCAAACACGGAATAGTTTGGAAAATATTTCTTTATCCATGAATTTGTATTGATGTATTTCAGAAATAATGGGAAATTATATAGTGGCTTCAAATGTGCTATTTCGGTAGCAATATAATACGATTTTTCCTGGAGCAATAGTTGGTGTTCCGTCACAAAGTAGTTTAGGCAGAAGTATTTTTTCTTATTGAGCAGAAACACTTTTTTGAACAGAATCAACATTGCGCGGGTTACCCAAAGCCGGTTAGGCATAGTCACAATCACATAATCAATATCGCTATCCTTCGTGGCTACATTTTTAGAAAGCTCGCCGGAGAGAAATACTCCCCGTACAAATGGGAATTGTTTGATGACCGATGTGAAGAGCTTGGCAGTCTTCATTCGCCGGGAAGCTATTTTCTGTCGTTCGGCGCGAATGAGTGAAAAATCTTTGCTTTGCTGGGGCAAGGAATAAAAACCATGTGCTTTGACGAGCTGTTTCCTGGCAACCAGCGTATCTAATTCTCCTTTGAACTGCTCCAGCGTCAATGTATTTTTTTGAGAAAGAGTGAATAACTCACGCGCCGTAAGCGGATAATCAAAAATCTCATAATAAAGCAACGTACGGGCTATATTCTGGTGGAACTCGTTTTTTATCATAAAAAGAAAGATAGGAGAAAATACAATCAATGGCAAACATCGAGACAATAAAAATGTTCATTGATTATCACGTTTACGTATCAGTGCGAACCCCCGATATAAATCTTGATTCGCAACGAGGTAGCGGTTTTTCTCCGTTTGTACAACGGTTGAGTATTTTCTATATTCCATTAACGTGATATTCTCAGGCATACATTGAAAAAATTAGACAATCTCGTTCAGAAAAAGTATTTAAAACGGGGGATATTAGTTTTTGCCCTGCTGGTTGCGGCATTTTTTGTTTTAAATGATGTTTTAATGCCCTGGTATGTGCATGGCAGGGATGAAGTTCAGATTCCATCTGTGATAGGCATTCCGTTTGATGAGGCGACACGAATTCTCGATTCCGCTGGGTTGGACCCGCGACAGGGCGATGTCTTATCAGACCCAAAATACCCTATTGGCACTGTCATTAGCCAAAACCCGGGGGACAATAAATATGTTAGAAAAGGACGTCGGGTGTATCTTACCCTCAGCGGAGGTGAACGGCATGTAACGGTTCCAAACTTGCGCGGGAGAACATTGCGTGATGCAAAGTTTCAGCTTGAACGGGAAGGATTGAAGGTTGGAAGAATTACGTACGAAGGTTCTGATGAATTTCCTCAAAATACGATCATCAGGCAGTCAGTTCCTCCCCGGCAGAGTATTAAACGGGGAGTCGCTATATCGGTTGTCGTAAGTGAGGGGAGAGTGTCTGAAAAAATTGCCGTGCCTGAGTTAGTAAATAAGACGCTGACTGAAGCCCAAAAAATACTCACGAGCATGGGATTGAAAGTAGGGAACATTACCTACCAATCTTTGCCTGACGTACTTCCCAATACTGTAGTGGATCAATTTCCGCGCGTCGGGGAGATGATTCAAATTGGAGGAACGATTGACCTGTTTGTAGCTTTAGAAGGCGATAAGCAGCAGCCCATTGATGAAAATTAGGAACTGTTGTTATGCATGAGCTGGTTAATTCAACACGAAAGCACTTTATTGCATCTACTTCATTGCACACACACCTTAATCCCCTCTCAAGAGGGGATTTATTCCTCTCCTTGGAGGGGTTAGGGGTGGTTCGCGATCTCATGCAGAAACAAATTGTCGTAGGTGCTTAACTTCATTAGGAAAACATTATGTCGGTTTTAATTGCACCCTCAATTCTCTCAGCAGATTTCAGGAATCTTGAACAACAAATTCATCAGGCTGAACAAGGAGGCGCCAATTGGATACATCTCGATGTTATGGATGGTCATTTTGTTCCTAATATTTCTTTCGGACCCATGGTCGTGAAAACCGTTCGTTCGATAACAACACTCCCGCTTGATACTCATTTGATGATTGAAAAGCCTGAGCGTTATCTCGAAGCATTTAAGAACGCGGGGAGTGATATTCTTACAGTCCATGCAGAAACCTGCCCGCACCTTCACAGAACGATACAACAAATCAAGCAGCTTGGAATGAAAGCGGGAGTATCGCTCAATCCTTCAACTCCTACGAACTCATTGAAGGAAATAATTGAGTTTGTTGATTTGATTCTCGTCATGACCGTTAATCCCGGTTTTGGAGGTCAAAAATTTATCGAGTCAATGCTTGGAAAAATTCAAGAAATCTCCAACATGATTGGCAAACGAAAAATTTATCTCGAAGTTGACGGCGGGATTGATGTCGAGACAGCGCCAAAAGTCGTTAAGGCAGGGGCAAATGTTTTAGTTGCGGGGAATTCTGTGTTTGGCGCAAGAAGTATTGTGGGCGCGGTGAAGGGGTTGAGGAAGAGTGTAAAATGACCCATC
>SCUC01000588.1 GCA_004322375.1 Bacteroidota bacterium | reverse complement strand
TGACGTTACCGGTGGGGAACTGTTGATTGACGGGGTAAATGTAAAGCATATTCCGCTACCGGTTTTGCGCCAGCATATCGGGTATGTGCCGCAGGAAACGTTTTTGTTTTCCGATTCTATCCTCGAAAATATTTCGTACGGGGTTGACAATGGAACGGAAGAGCATGTACGGGAAGCGGCGGAAGTTTCCCAGATTGCGAAAGACATCATGGAATTTCCGAGAGGCTTTGAAACTATTGTTGGCGAACGGGGGATTACGCTTTCCGGCGGGCAGAAACAGCGTACCAGCATCGCTCGCGCGATTATGCGCAACCCAAAAATCTTAATTTTAGATGATTCGCTTTCTTCCGTTGACACTTATACCGAAGAAGAAATCCTGAAACGGCTCCGCGGCGTTATGAAGAACCGCACCAGCATCATCATCAGCCATCGCATCTCAACAGTCAAAGATGCCGACATGATTGTCGTGTTAGACAAGGGCGCAATAGTCGAGCAGGGAACACATGAAGAACTTCTCGCCAGACCGGGGATCTATTCGGAACTTTATGAAAAGCAACTGCTGGAGCAGGAGCTAGAACTTCTTTAGCAAGTAAAAAGTCAAAAGGAAAAAGTAAAAAAGTTAAACTGCCGAGTTTTTCAAAATATAAAGGAGAAGTCATGTATAAAGATATAAAAGAAAGAACATTCGAGTTTGGTGTCAGAGTCGTTAAGATGTCTGAACAATTACCGAATTCAAAAGCAGGAAAAGTTCTTGGCAATCAGGTTCTTCGTTCGGGCACTTCAATTGGAGCGAATGTTGAGGAAGCGGTGGCGGCGTTCAGCACAGAGGACTATATTTTCAAAATGAATACGGCTTTAAAGGAAGCGCGTGAAACACATTTCTGGCTTCGTCTGATTAAAGCATCTGAATTACTAAAACCATCACGGCTTGAAGCTATTATTAATGAGGCGGAAGAAATTAAAAAGATACTGGGAGCCATTGTAAGTAAGGTTAAGGCAAGCCAAAAGTCAAAAATAAGAAGTAAAAAAGATATTGGATAATAATTCTGAGGTCAAAATATGGAAGTGCTTATTGTCGTTTTGTTAGTGGTTGATATAATATTAGCCATACTCTATTTTTATTCAAACAATAAATTAAAGAAAACTTTATTAAATGATGTAAGGTTGAAAGACGATTTCATTGTAGAAAACATCGTCAATACGCGAGCATCAATCAGGTTGATTACAAGCGTAGGCGTTATACTAACATCCCTCTTAGCTTTTTTGGGTTACAATGCTGCGCAAAATATCGAAACAAATGTTAGAGAAGCGGTAACCAAACGCATTGAAGAAGCCAGTAAAATTGATCTTGATTCTTTGAGAGATAAAGCTATTAGAGTAAATTTGATCGAAAATGATGCCCAAAAATCAAAAAATGAAATAAACGCTATTGCTTTTGGAGCAAGAAACACGTATGAAAAAATAAAACAAAGTCCACAGAAATTATTTGTAATATCAAACTTAAAAGTTACAAAAAGTAAGCATAAATTTTTCTTTGAAGATTTGACTGCTAACGATGGTGTAAAGTTACATAAATTCTCTATCACCCCTGCAATTTGGTCGGGGTTTAGTGATGGGGCTATGGGTTTAACAGTAGAGATAATAAAGAGTGATTATATAAAGTTTTATGAACCTGATTCTGATGAGGGATATGAAGTGAATTTATGGATTTATGGCTTCTAATTTTTTTACTTTTTCCTTTTTACTTTTGTATTGACTATGCAGGATGAAGAAATACTCGGTAAAGCCTACGATAGCCGTTTGATGAAACGGCTCATCAGGTATTTGAAGCCGTACAAATGGCAAGTGATTATCGGCATCGGTCTGAGCATTATTGTGGCGGGGATGGAAGCGGTACGCCCGTGGTTTACCCAGCACGCTGTTGATGTGAACATCAAGCAGGGGGATAAAAGCGGATTGTTGATTACTGCTGCAGTGTTTTTTCTTGTGCTGATGTTGCGGGGAGCCATTCAGTATGCAAGCGCGTATTTGACGCAATGGATTGGTCAGAAAGCTATTTACGATTTGCGGATGGAGGTGTTTAAGCATTTACAGGGGCTTGGACTGCGCTTTTATGACAGAAATCCAATCGGCAGGCTTGTTACGCGGGTTACCAACGACATCGAGGTTTTGAACGAGTTGTTTTCGTCAGGAATCGTGATGGTGTTCAGCGATGTCTTTACGATTATGGGAATTTTCTATTTCATGTTTTCGATGAACTGGGAGCTTGCGCTCGTCTCGTTGAGCGTTCTCCCGATTTTATTTTACGGAACATTTTTATTCAGAAAAAAAGCCCGTGAAACCTACCGCGACGTTCGGATTCATCTTGCGCGCATCAACACGTTTATGCAGGAACATATCACCGGAATGACAGTTGACCAGATATTCAACCGCGAGCAGAAATCGTTTCAAAAATTCTCCGGCATCAATGCTGATTTACGCGATGCGAATATCCGTTCAATATTTTATTATGCCCTGTTTTATCCCGGTATAGAATTAGTCGGGGCGGTGGCAATCGGCTTGTTGATATGGTATGCGGGATTTGATTCGATGAGCGGAAAAGTAACGGTAGGAACAGTGATGGCGTTCTTGCAGTTCAATGAGATGTTCTGGAGACCCATTCGCGACCTTTCGGAAAAATACAACATCATGCAAACGGCAATGGCATCTTCCGAACGTGTATTTAAGCTGCTGGATGATAAAGCGCACATCGCCAACCCGCCGGAAACAGGAAAACCTCTTGTTGAATTGCCGACGATTCGCGGCGCGATTGAGTTCAGAAACGTTTGGTTCGCTTACACAGGAGAAGATTGGGTCTTGAAGGACGTTTCCTTTTCAGTGAACCCCGGGGAGACGGTGGCAATTGTCGGACATACAGGAGCCGGGAAAACAAGCATCACGAATTTGCTCTGCAGGTTTTATGAATTCCAGCGTGGCGAAATCTTTGTAGATGGCGTTGACATTCGTTCTCTGGAAAAAGAAGAATTACGAAAGCATATTGCCATAGTTCTTCAGGACGTCTTTTTGTTTTCCGGCGACATTAAAACAAACATCAGTCTTGGCAACGAGGAAATTCCGGAAGAACGCATCAAAGCGGCAGCAAGGGTAGTGGGAGCGAATCGTTTTATCGAAGCGCTACCACGGCAGTTTGACGCGGAGGTGAAAGAGCGAGGGGCGACGCTTTCCGTCGGGCAGAAACAATTGATTTCTTTTGCGCGGGCACTTGCCGTTCATCCGAAAATTCTAATTCTTGATGAAGCTACTTCCAGTGTGGATACGGAGACAGAAATACTCATCCAGCAGGCAATCAGAAAGCTGCTATTGGGAAGGACTTCTATCGTTATTGCACACAGGCTCTCTACGATTCAACGGGCGAATAAAATTCTCGTCATGCACAAGGGGGAAATTCGCGAGATGGGAACACATCAGGAACTGCTCACTCTTGGCGGTATCTATTACAAGCTGTACCAGCTTCAGTATAAGGAGCAGGAACAAGTCGCTCTCGCAGTTTAGCAGCAGGCGAGCATAAGACACATTTTGACAAGGAGAGTATCCTTGTACTGATAGAAGCCCGGACTGAAAATGTCATTGCGAGCGAAGCGACCTACGGTTCGTAGAAAGCAATCCCCCCGCCACTTATATTGCATTTGGGGATTGTGAGCGCAAGCGCCATTCTGGACTTCGACCCGATAAATCGGGGTCTCGCAATGACGTTAAGGTTTTCGGCGGTTCTTCTATAAATCCGTGCAATTGGTGTAATCCGCATAATCCGTGATTCATATTTGTGTGTGGGGAACATTTATTCAAATCGGAGAGTACAATAACTGAGTTTTTTAAAAATATTTAAGGTGAAGTTATGAAATACGCTTTTTTTATACTGTTTATCATCTCTCTTTCGTCCGGTTATGCTCAAACGAAAGCTGCTGAGCGAACATCCGTTGACCTAACCATCTACAACCAGAATCTTTCCCTCATTCGTGAAGAAAGGACTATGCACCTGCCGAAAGGGACGAGCAAAGTTGTTGTGCCTGATATTCCTCAAACCATAGACGGCACTTCGGTTCATTTCTTGAGCGTAACTGCGCCGGATGCGGTGAAAGTTCTTGAACAAAATTATCAATACGATTTAGTCAATCAGGGGAAGCTGCTTGAAAAATACATCGGCAAGGAGGTTGAGTTTGTTCGTCTTGATGAATCAACCAAAAAGGAATACACGGTGAAAGGAATTATTCTTTCTACAGGCTATCAGTCACAGCCGGCGTATGGCTCATCGCAGATGAATTATTCGTATGTCGGCGGGATGGTCGCTCAGGTAAACGGGAAAATCGAGGTCAACCCTGCAGGAAGGCTTGTGCTCCCATCGCTTTCTGAAGGATTGATTTTGAAACCGCAGCTCGAGTGGCTCGTTTCCAACTCCCGCGAAGGAGAACACAAAACCGAAATAAGCTACCTTGCTGGACAGCTAGCATGGTCGTGCAATTACGTCGCGTTGCTGGGCAAGGAAGATACGAAGCTTGATCTTACCGGATGGGTAACGTTGACGAATAATTCAGGTACGACATTCAGCAACGCGGGCTTGAAGCTGGTCGCCGGGGATGTAAACTTAGTGAAGGAGGAATTTCAAGGCGCGATGAAAGGAAGAGGAGTAATGGTAATGGCGGATGAAGCCGCGCCGCAGTTCAAGCAATCTGAGCTATTCGAATATAAGCTCTACACACTTCAACGCCGCGCGGATTTGAAGGATAACGAAACCAAGCAAATCGAATTGACCTCCGGCAAGAACGTTGCTAGCAAGAAAGTATTTATTTATGACGGGATGGCAGACCAATGGAGATATTACAGGAACAGCTATTCGTACCGGAACCAGGGGAGCTTTGGTCAGCAGTCGAATCCGAAAGTCGGCGTGTTTGTTACGTTCAGGAACGAGGAGAAAGCCGGTCTCGGTATCGCGCTGCCTAAGGGAAAGGTGCGGGTGTATAAACGGGACGACGACGGCAAGGAGCAATTTATCGGCGAAGACCAGATTGACCACACGCCAAAAGATGAAGAAATACGGCTTTATCTCGGCAACGCATTCGATATTGTGGGTGAGCGGGCGCAGAAAGATTTTAAATCGTTTTCTTCAGGGCGCGTAGTCGAAGAGACAATTGAAATCAAAGTGCGCAACCACAAAAGCGAGCAGGTCGAAGTTCTTGTCTATGAACATCCCTGGCGCTGGAGCGAATGGGAAATTACGAAGAGCAACACAGAGTGGGAAAAAGTTGACCAGTCAACGCTCAAGTTTCCTGTGAAGATTGCGAAAGACGGGGAGAAGGTTGTTACTTATACAATACGATACTCGTGGTGAGAAACTTGGTACTCGATGCTGGATTCTGGATGTAAGATTTAAGATGTAAAAATGTTGTCGTGAGAAATGAGAGGTTTCAAGTTTCAGGCTTCAAGCTAGAGTCTGATAACAAAAGCTGGCACTCGATAAAATACAATATCAAAAATCCCAATTTCTTCTGATTCAGAAATTGGGATTTTTTTATTTGGATGTTGGTACTTGGAATTTAGATTTTGTGATATGTTAGAAGGTTTTGTAAAACCAATGAACAAAAAAAAGAACTCCGACTTCTGTACCTATACGAAAAAAATATTTTAGTTTTTATCAAAATTTAATGCGAAAGAAGTCGGAGTTCTTCTCTCATTAGGATTACCAAAACATCCGATCAATATTCGCTCCGCCGAATAGATTCAGACTCCTACCTTTTGATAATATCAGTAAAAAATTAAATGTGACTTTTATCATAGCTAAGTCAAACATATCTGACTATCTTTACCGTGCAAAACGTGCATAACGTGTATAATAAACTGTAACGGGCGTCTTTGCACATAAAAATAGTCTAAATAAAGCAAAAACAAAGGAAAAACAGAAACGCAGTTTAGAAACTGTTTTGAAAGCGACGGACATACCCTTTATCCTCTCTCAAGAGGGGATTTGCAGGGAATGATAATGAGAGAGAGTTTTACATAAGCGGCATCAATACGAATTCACACATATGAATAAAAATATTGCCAGCAGCCCACGACTTAAGTCGTGGGCTGCAAAACCTTGTTAATAAGGTAACGCAGTCAATGCTATCAGTTATCAGTGTTCTAAAAATTAAATTATTTAATTCACAAATCATTAACTTACAATAAAGGTGATGTTATGAACTCCATAACTACTTTTTTGCATAGAACAGTTCTTACCGGACTCAGAGTTGGAGTCGGGATGACTTTTGTTCTGTGCGTATTCTTACTAGGGGTAACAGTTTCGCCGGTGATGGCGCAATTGTGCAATGCCCCTGACAACGGCGCCGGCACTGCCGACCTACCGGCCGATTGTCCTTACATCGCACCCATGGATGTCATGCGAATTATTGACGGTCTTTCCTCCGGGACGACTATCGAGTGTGCTCCGACATACCAGAGCTTTTCGGGAGTAACCCGAACGCCGGGCGGTTCGCTTGGCGGCGAAGTTCAAAATTATAACGCAGTATTAAATTTTGTGATGACGGGAACCGGAGAGCTTTCAGGGTTCAGCCGGAACATCAACATTAATCTAAATTGCGAGACTCATGTTGGTCCCAGAACTCCCGGGACATCTCCGCAAAGCTTTGATGCAACCATGCAAGCGCTACAGGGTCAGATTACCGGCGACCCTGATTTTGACTTGTTGCGTATTACAGCAGGAAACGGATTTGGATTGCCAAGTCCCGGACATTGCGATATGACGACCGATGGCGGGGGCTGGACTGTCAGCAGCTTTTTTGATATTACCTACAGAATTGATTTTGTCGGAGCGCCGGGCGGTTCGCTGGCAGGTCATTCGGGTTCTACGACTGCGACAATTCGTTTGCAGCAAGGCGCGCCCTCTTCTCCAACTGTACCGGAAGTTCAATTTACAACTAATACACTCCCTTCGTTCGGACAATATTCCAGCGCGCCGGATAAAGCGACTTCTTACTCGGGAACTTCGCGAAAGACAAAGCACTGGTTGGTGAGCAACTTCAGAACAAGCTCTTCGCCGCCGACATTAGGAAATTCCGCAGTGATGAACTTCGACGGCACTGCGAAGCTTCAGCTTTCATCTGATGGCGGAAGCTCCTTCTTTGACGTCTTTACAGAATTTACCTCCAGCGTCAATGTCAATCATACGATGGATGACGCGGGAAAAGAAACGTATGATACGGAAATGCTTTCCTTAAGCTTGACCGGCGGAACATTGCCGACCGATGTACTGTTGCGCGAAAGCCCGACGCGGGCGTCAACAGGCAAAACAACGATTCGTACCGCTCCCACGGGCGGTTATTTCATCAGCAGCTTCTTTGATGTGTTTACAGAACTCAGCGTGGATGGCGGCGGTTCATGGGTTCCGGCAGATTCAGCAGTCCGGCTACAATTGATGGCTCGAACAACGCCTAATAATTCATTCGGTACGCTCTGTATTACTCCGGCAGGTGAATATGCTTCCGAGGCGGGGATGTTTACTTCGTATAGCGGGGGATACCAGATAAAAGATTTTGTGTCGAAGAATTTTAGCTCATGCGATACGTTGCCTGATGTAGGCGCTTCCTCAACGAGAACAGTGACGGGAGAGGTTTCGTTCAAGATGTCCAGCGATGGCGGCAGCTCGTTCTTTGATGTATTTACAGAGCTTACAATGACAACTCACGTTACTCATACGCGGGACGATGGTGATATAAGAACTTTCGATACGGAAATGCTTCAATTAAATATTTCCGGCGGTTCGCCTCCGGGAAGCCTCATGATTCGTGAAAGTCCGACATTGCCTTCGCGCGGGAACCTCCATGCGTCTCCCGGTGCAGGGGCAGATTGGAATGTTGACAGCTTTTTCGATATTTTTACTGAGCTGAGCGTTGATGGTGGCGCTACCTGGAATCCTGCAAATATCGCGCTAACACCGGTTCTACGGCTTGGTTCCGGCGGCGGTTGTGTGGATACGCTGCCTCCGCAGATTACTTGCCCGTCGGATGTTTTTGTATATACGACGAATCCGGTAGGAGCGGTGGTAACATATTCTGTGTTTGCCTCGGATGAATGCGATACCTCTGTTACTTTGACCTGCAATCCGCCTTCCGGCAGCATGTTTCCTATCGGAACAACGATTGTAAACTGCATCGCTGAAGATGATGCAGGGCATACGAGTAGCTGTAGCTTTACCGTGACGGTTGAGATGGAAAACGGACCTCCGTTTACCGAGAATCCTCCTCCTTTCAGAGACCGCCATCTTTGCTCCCCCTTGTTTATGAATACGAATAATACCGGCTCTGAAAACTTGTGGGTGCGCGCTGCCGGGGGAGACATGCTTGTTGAATTCATCGCTCATGCGGTGAATATGGTTGATCCTGAATCGGCGCACGTTCAGATTTGGGATGGTGCTACTCTCGTTCATGAAATGGGAGTCGGGTACACTGCAGCCGAAGCCGCAAGCATGCCTGAGTTTGAAAAGGCAGTAAGCGTAACGCTTCCGGGCGTAGCTGCTGGGACGTTGTTCAGGTTTGAAGTAACGACACCTTCGCCAACTCCTTCAACCCAGCCGCACTGGCGTGTTGAGCTGGATGGAGTGGTAGGAGCGGCAATCAATAGCCCAACGTGGCCCAGCTTTGAAGAACAGTATGCTCGATGGTACGTTTACGTCGGAGCAGAAAATCAGTTAGATGTTGATTTCTTCACAACGGGAGTTCCAACTCCTGCAACAAATTCTTTTCTCCGCATTGTGACTCCGGGCGGATTGTTGCACCCGGCTTCAGGTCCTACAGCCATTACCGGCGCGACAGAAATAACTATCTCACCGGCAGCATCAGGCATGTGGATGATTGAAGTTCCATTTATTGATGGACACTATCGTTTGAACAAGCTTTCCGGCGCAGACCAGGCAATCTATATCGGCGGGGCAAGTGGCGGTCGCGGCTATAAGCGAGTTGTTGTTCACAGGGATGACAAGCTCGATACTAGCGCAGCATATTCAGTAAAATCACGGATGTTAGTCGCCGGTCAGGAAGGGGATGTGTGGCAGGATATGGATTCAACCGTTACGGGTAATGGCGTAGCGGATTTTGATAAGCTGCCGCAAGGATACTTCTCCTTTGAGGTAACACCAATGCAGCCGGGGATTTCAAAACCGGATATTCAATTCGATTCTCTCTTCTGTGATTCCATCGTTGTTGATACGTTCAAAACGAGAGATTTGCTCGGAGTTATTGAAGGGTACAAATGGCATGATAAAAACGGTGATGGAGTTTGGGATTCCGGTGAACCGGGATTGCCGAACTGGAATATTGTCCTCGAATTATATGACGGCAACCCGATGACGTTCATTCCGGTAGATTCGGTCTTGACCGATGCCAACGGATATTACTCGTTCTCTAATTTATTGCCTGATGATTACGAAGTGACGGAACGAATGCAGCTCAATTGGGCGGCAACCGGACCTCTCACACAATATCCGACCATCGTCGGCGGAGATACAATAAGGAATGTCAACTTCAGCAATAAACGTACAACAGGAACGATTTGCATTCAAAAATATTTCGACATTAACCATAATCAAGAGCTTGACGCTGATGAACCGCCGATGGCAAATATCGGGTTCACTGTAACAGGCGGCGGCAATGTGTTTACCGATGAAACGGATGCCAATGGCATGGTCTGCTTTGAACTAGACGCAAGCGCAGGATTATACAGAATTGATGAAATCGTTCCTGCCGGATGGACTGTCAGCTATCCGAAGGGCGGGTTCCTTGAGCTCCAGGCAATTGAAGACAGCACGATAATGATTACCTGGCTGAACACCCCCGCGTTGACCGATTCCTTATTCCGCTCGCACACCTACGAAGAGTGGGCGCATGAGCTTTCGAAAGATGAAAAAGGAAAGCTGCTTGCGGTAAAATGCAAGCCAGACGCCGTGAAATTCAAATTTAATCTTATTGTTCTAACCGACACGTTGAAAATGAAATTCAACATGAAAACAACGGGACAGACATATCTCGGCAAAGGGAAGACCGCCCCGTTTGACACAGGCTGGGTTGAAACAAAAGATGTGCTGCACATATTTAACGGCGCAGCGCAAAAGGGGGACACAATTCAGATTGACGGCCTTGGCGTTGATGGCAAAGCAATCCAGGTTGACTACCAGTGGCTGACGCTTTCCAACGGTCGTTCAAAGGTTGTAAAGAGGGGCTCGCTCCCCAAAAAGAAAGCGGCTGTTGGTGATACGATAAAATATCACCAGCTTTTGCTTCCCATGCCGAACCTTGTGAATGTCGGCGAGGAACTGTACAGGCAACAGGCGTTTCCGTTTACGACCGGCGCGCCGCGGGATAGCCATTCGGTCGTCTATTTGAAGTATCAGGACGTTCAAAAATCCCTGGTGAAGGTTGTTCGCGGAGCATACGTCGTTCACGATACGACTCCGCGCTGCATAGATAAGTTCGACGGGCGCTCGCCGAAGCCTATCCTCAAGCAGCAAAAGAGCTTGCCGCCCGATAAGCATAACAACGCGCTATACGCACAGGTGTTGACGCTGCAGCTAAACGTGCTGGCAAGCGAATATGAAAAATTCCCGATTGGGTACGGTCAATTGATTTATGACAATCATACGGTCGCGCCCGGTCCGCTTGACGGCTTATCCTTAGACAGCATTGTTTCGCTGGCAAATCAATTCTTAGCATGCACGGGAACGCTGCCCGGCACTCTCACGGCTGGCGATCTCGCGGATGTTTTGAGCGACATCAATGGCGCGTTCAGCGGTCCGCTCGATACGCTTGTCTGGAATTGCGCGAAAATCAGGCTCACCGGCGTGAAACCGTTAAAGCAAGTTCCGTTCTTGCGCGCGGCTCCTGCCGGCGCAGCAAGCACAGTCAAGCGGAATGAAACTGTTGTTACGTATCAACAACCGGAAGCGTTTGTGCTGCATCAAAACTATCCTAATCCGTTCAACCCGGCAACAACCATCAGATTCGAATTGCCGGAGGATGCGATTGTGACGTTGAAGATTTACAATGCCCTCGGACAGGAAGTCTCATCGCTTCTCGACCGTGAAGAATTGTACGAAGGCGAGCAGGAAGTAGAGTTCAATGCGACCTCGCTCCCATCGG
>SCUC01000587.1 GCA_004322375.1 Bacteroidota bacterium | reverse complement strand
ATCTTGAGAAGTATTAGATTAGATGTCAGGTGATAGGTGGTAATTTATAGTTTCAGGTTTCAAGTTGCAGGCTTCAGGACAAGTTGATAGGTCATAGGTTGCCAGATTATAAATGTGCGACTTACTAATTGATGTTACGCAAGCCCATTTTCTAACCTTAAAAATTAAGGTAAACGACGCAAACTCAATCCCCCTTCTCTTGCAAGAGAAGGGGGATTGAGGGGGATGAGTTAAGAGGCAAACCTAAAAATATTAGGCATGGCAGTTGCCTTGCGTAACATCAGTTACTTAAGCTACATAGGAATATTTTTGTTTGTAGATTTTAAATGTACCTTTGGGTAAGTAAGTCGCACATATTACCGATGTCTGCAATTAAACAATTTCTCAAAAGAACATTTCCCATTTTGGTGACAAGGGCAAGAACCGTGCAGTATTGGCTTATAGGCTTTTTGCCAACGAAGGTTATTTTCACGCGAATCTATAAGAGGCATATATGGGGAAATAGGGAAACAGTTTCAGGCGCGGGTTCAACAATTGAATCAACTTCCAACGTAAGGAGAGAATTGCCCATTCTTTTGAAAGAGCTTGGCGCAAAATCTTTGCTCGATATTCCTTGCGGCGATTTTCATTGGTTCCAGGAAATTAACTTTGAACTTGAGAAATATATTGGGGCGGATATTGTTGGAGAGCTTATCGAGTTGAATGCTCGAAGATATGCTGGTAAGCGAATATCATTTATCTGTCTTGATATTACAAAAGATGCACTCCCATCTGCCGATGTTCTATTGTGCAGGGATTGCTTAGTTCACCTCTCAACGAGGAATATATTGAGGGTGGTAAGAAATATCAAAAGCACTTCAGCAAGATATTTGATTACCACAACCTTCCCTGATGTAAAAGAAAATATTGATGTGCCAACCGGGAGCTTTCGTCCGATTAATCTTCAACTTCCGCCTTTTAATTTCCCCATGCCTATGAGATTACTTTATGAATACACGATTGAAGGAGAACCTTCATTAAGAAAGTGTCTGGGAGTGTGGCGGGTAGAGTACCTGAGAGGAAAGGTGTAAGACAGGTGTGCAGGGCGAGATTATTAATGTGCAACTCTTTTTTTGCCTTCCCCTCCAAAATTTCGTATATTGATAATAACATAATTGCCAATGGTGAATGACTAATTGCTAATTGTCAATTTTGCATTTTTTATTGTTTGGGGATGAACTGGTTTCGACGGGGAGTGGGATGGTCGGAATAGCATCTCGTGATCTCCGTAGTTCACGTTAATCATGCGGAAAACTCTTAAGTGCCAACTATAACTACGCACTCGCTGCTTAATTAGTTAACCAGCGCATCCTTTGCCGTTTCTCCCGATGAGCGGCAACAGGGTGTCGAATTAGTCGGGATGGTTCCAGATCATGTTCAGGGGTTTGGGATGAGATGTACTGAGCTGGGCATCGGGTAGTGTGTTTATTCCATAGCTTGATGTCGAGAAAATGATGAATAGACTAAAGATGTAGAAGTTCCGGTGGTCTTCTCTTCGGACCGGGGTTCGATTCCCCGCATCTCCACTCACCTCACACCTGTGTCCCCTCTCTCTACGAGCAGTATGCCCGGTGGGAGAGGAGAGAACATCTATGAAACGAAAAAAGCCCTACGAGGGCTTTTTTCGTTTCAATCATTGATGTACTCTTTATAACATTTTCTTAGCAACTTCTCTTAGCTCGTCTTTTGTAAGTAATTTTTGCACAAGAGGGAAAAGAATATAATTTTCTTTGTGGATATGATTCACAAATAGTTGAACAATATCCTTTGCGATTGTTGATAGGGTTTTTATTGCCGAGAAACTATCAGGGTTTTGTTGCAACTTATCAATTGCTTTTCTGAGTTGCTCAAATCCCTTTCTTAATTTCTTATGATCGCTTCGCATTAACTTTGTGGGTCCTTCAACATAGGTTTCAAGAATAGGGAAGAGAGCGTCTTCTTCTTTTCTATTATGGTCTTTGACTTCGTGTTCAATGTAGCGAAGTGAGCTGGTAAGCTGTTTTCCAACCTTTTTTGAATAACCATGTTGACTTAACTCTCCAACGGCAAGGTTTAAACGTTTGAGCTGGTCTAAAGCCTCATTATGCTCCTGTAAAAGAACAGCAATTGGATCAAATGATTGAGCCATAGGGTAACGTTATTCTAACTCGACAAGAGTCGAATATTGCATTTTACCATCTTCAAGTAGTTGATTGATTTTGTCAACCAGCCCGCTCGTTGTATCGTCATGGTCATCTAACTGGTCAAATTCCTCTTGACTGTTACAAATGAAAATTTCT
>SCUC01000586.1 GCA_004322375.1 Bacteroidota bacterium | reverse complement strand
GGATTTTACTTGGTATGTTTCTAAAGGTATCCCTGCTTCTCGTACGTCTCTCGCTGCTCGCGGTGGATGGCTATAACCGTATCTATTTTCAAGCTCCTCCGTAGTAATGAAACCGTGCTTCATAATGTGTTCTATAACAATGTTAGCTCTCCGGTTTGTTATAGACTTTATGTGATTTAAAAACTCTTTCGGAAATTTAGATTTCTTTTTAGCCATGAGATGCAAAAAGTTCTTCTTGATAGGCAGGTTGCTCACAAACTTTTTCCATATCAATTTTCGTGATTAAGGCAGGCGACAAGTAAATTACTTCGTATGTATATTCTTTACGGTTTAATAGCGTCGCCTGAGAGGAACGCCCTGCGTAGAGTTCTATTTTCGTAAGGTGAAGACATTCAGGAAGCGGCTGCCCGAATGTTTTATTTCCCGTTCTACCATCGAAGCTTAAAATGAATGGAATATTTTTTTTGTTTAGCTCAAACAGGGCAAAGGAAAAATTATCGAAATCAATATTCCCCGCATAACTAAAGCCGCCGTTGATGCCCGTCCCTTGATAAGGAGGATCCATATAGATAAGGTCGTCCGGGGAAGCCAAGTCGAGAACAGACGTATAATCAGTTGAGGTTAGCTCTGTTCTATGCAGTAACAACTGAGAGACGCGTACAATATCATCTCGCATCGCCTGCGGTTCGCGTCCAAGACGTCTCTTGTCAGGGCTTTGATTGAAGTTGCCCTGTGCATTGTAACGCACGGCAGATTTTACACATTTAGCGAGTAGGAAAAGTAACAATTCAGGTTTTTTCGTTTCATTGAAAATCTCTCGTATGTAATAATAATACGCCTCTTCATTCCCAAGCTGTTCGTGCCAAATATCATGGTATTTCTTAACAAGTAATTTTGGCTCGTTGATAATTTTGTCCCAAAGCTCAATTAATGGTTTGTTGATATCGTTAAGCAAAAACCTATTCGCCTTAAAGTAAAAAGCGGATGCGATAGTTATCGCTGCTGAGCCTGCAAAGGGTTCAATTAAGCGGTCTAATCCTTCAGGAAAAAAACGTAATATCTGGTCGGCAAGATTTCGCTTGCTTCCCTGGTATGGTATGGGATGAGGTAGCCTCATGTTTTAAATGCAAACTTTGACCCTACACCACATCCGCGCTTTCAGGCTCTTGCTGTTCCGGCTTAACGCTTTGCTTCTTTTCCACATTCCCTTCTGTAAATTTCAGGTCATCCGTTTTCTTATTGTATTTCACCTTGACGATGCTCTGCTCGCCGAACTTGTTGCGAAGAATTTCTTCTGCAATCGGGTCTTCGACGTATTTCTGGAGAGCGCGTTTCAATGGTCGCGCGCCAAACGCGGGGTCGTATCCCTTGCCGGCAAGAAACACGCGCGCTTGCCTGGCAAGCTGGATGGTAATTTTCATCTGTGAGAGCCGCTTCGTCAGCTCCTTCATCTGGATGTCAATGATTTCACTGATATGTTCGCGGGTAAGGCTGTGGAAAATGATTGTTTCGTCTATCCTGTTTAAAAATTCAGGATTGAACACGCGTTTCAATGCATCTTCCAACGTGGATTTCATAGTGGTGTACGTATCCTTCGGCGTATCCAAGCCGAACCCGAATCCTCCGCCGCTCGGTTTGATTTCCCGCGCTCCGATGTTCGAGGTCATGATGATTATAGTATTCTTAAAATCAACGCGCCTGCCGAGACTATCAGTAAGAATTCCGTCATCAAATACTTGAAGCAGAATATTGAATACATCCGGGTGCGCTTTCTCAATTTCATCTAACAGCACGACGGAGTACGGTTTCCTGCGCACTTTCTCGGTAAGCTGTCCTCCCTCTTCGTACCCGACATATCCCGGCGGCGCTCCGACAAGCCGTGAGACGCTAAATTTTTCCATGTACTCACTCATATCTATTCTCACGAGAGCATCATCCGAATCGAACAGATACCGCGCAAGCGCTTTCGCAAGCTCTGTTTTGCCGACTCCTGTAGGACCAAGGAAAATCAATGAACCGATAGGACGTTTCGGGTCTTTCAACCCGGCGCGTGTCCGTCTGATTGCCTTGCTCAGCTTGATAATCGCTTCATCCTGACCGACAACAGCGCCTTTCAGAGCCGTTTCCATTTTCAACAGCTTGTCGGATTCCGATTGAGCGATTTTATTCATCGGGATACCGGTAATCATTGAGACCACGTCGGCTATGGACTCTTCCGTTACTTCATACACGGTTTCTTGAGCCCGCAATTCCCATTCGCGTTTGGCTATTTCAAGGTCGGAGAGAATTTTCTTTTCCATGTCGCGCAGCCGCGCAGCTTCCTCAAAGTTTTGGTTTTTCACCACATGGTTTTTTGATTGGCGGATTTTTTCAACGTTTCCTTCAAGGTCGAGAATTTCTTTCGGGACGTGAATGTTGGAGAGATGAATACGCGAGCCGGCTTCATCCATCACATCAATTGCCTTATCGGGAAGATTACGGTCGGTGATGTACCGGTCGCTGAGGCGCACCGCCGCTTCAATCGCCGAATCGGAAAAGCGAACGTTATGATGTTCTTCATATTTATGCTTGATGCTTTTTAAAATGAGGACAGTTTCATCTACACTTGTGGGATCCACCATTATTTTCTGGAACCGGCGATCGAGCGCGCCATCTTTCTCAATGTACTGGCGATACTCATCGAGCGTGGTCGCGCCGATGCACTGCAAATCTCCGCGGGAAAGCGCGGGCTTGAACATGTTCGAGGCATCGAGCGAGCCTGAGGCTCCTCCCGCTCCTACGATGGTGTGCAATTCATCTATAAAGAGAATAACGTCTTTCGCTTTTTCAAGCTCGTTCATCACGGCTTTCATGCGCTCTTCAAACTGACCTCGGTATTTTGTGCCGGCGACAAGCGCGGCAAGGTCGAGTGTTACCACGCGTTTATCATGCAGCACGCGCGATACTTTTTTCTGTACGATTCTCAACGCGAGTCCTTCCGCGATAGCGGTTTTGCCGACGCCCGGCTCGCCAATCAGCACGGGATTATTTTTCTTTCTCCTGCTGAGAACCTGCGCAACGCGTTCGATTTCTTTTTCGCGCCCGATGACAGGGTCGAGCCTGTCTTCCATGGCGAGCCTTGTGAGGTCGCGTCCGAAATTATCCAGCACGGGTGTTTTGGATTTTTCCGCGCGGCGTTCCGATTGCGTTTGCGGCGGCGGGGTAGAGGGCTTTCCGCTGATGATGTTATCGAGCTCGTTCCGCACAACGTCATAGTGAACGTTGTACTGGTGCAAAATTTGCGCGGCGATGTTGTCGTCATCCCGCAGCAGTGAGAGAAGCAAATGCTCCGTCCCGATGACGTCGGATTTGTACAGCTTGGCTTCAAGGTACGTTATCTTCAGCACCTTTTCCGCTTGCTTGGTGAGCGGGATGTTGCCGATGGTAAGC
>SCUC01000585.1 GCA_004322375.1 Bacteroidota bacterium | reverse complement strand
CTGCAAAATGAAAAAAATATAAATTATTTTAACAATAAAATTTTAATTGTTCTTTGAACACCCTCACTACTTACTCTGGCGATATAAATTCCACTTGGTTGTTGGCTTGCATCCCAGTTAACATTGTGCAATCCGGGAGACTTTTTCTCGTTAACAAGAGTTACAATTTCATTCCCAATAATATCATAGATTGTAAGCGACACAAATCTAAATTCTGAAATCGAAAATCGGAAATTCGTCACGGGGTTAAACGGATTCGGATAATTTTGCAACAGCTCAAATGTAACCGGCGCTGAGAACTGTTTATCAGTTCCTGTAATAGTAGTCGTTACAGTGTTCATTAGGACAGGGACAGATTTGCCATTGACTGCCCACGCGTTATATAATTTTTCTCCCCAGTTATTCCAGTCGTATTCGTTATCAATATTCTCATCGCGCAGGAACTCGATATATTCTTTGCTGATTGTTTGATAGTAAAGATTCGCTGTAATATGCGTCGCGTTCGATGGGAGAAGATATCGAGTTTCATCCCAATATTGACTATCAGCGTATGAATAGTCTCTCGGTTCAGCGAGACGGGAAGCAAAGCCGGAGTTCGTAAAACCTCTCGGAGGAATCCTGTTATCAAAAAGAATGGTGTCGTTTAAGGCAAAATGGAATGAGCCTCCTGCAGCAAGATTATATCTGGCGGCTGTAGAATCTTTCAATCCATGATGTGATTCATAAATTTTTAACTGGTCATCGTGTTGAAGAATTGCAGTTGCCGTATCGTACTTACCGGATTGGAAGATTGTATCATTTGTTGCATCGAGGGCAATAATGTTCAACCACATTCTTCTCCCTTCCGGGTATCCGGTGGGTAGCTTATGCCCGGTAAGGTTGGTAATCCTAACGCTGGCAATAATCGAATCATTAAAGCGTTCAATTGTCAGATCTAATTCAGCGGCGCGGCGGAGCGTCGAAAGAGCGCGTTGTTTTCCTGCTTGTAACGCGTCAACATTTAAATTAGACCAAAATTCAGGGAGAATATCGGGAAGAAATGTATTCCCGCCGGTTAAGTCGTGTTGGCGTAAATCGGTTCTATAGGGAGAGCCGATGATTGCGCCATATCCCCCCGTTGTTTGCATGTGACATGATTGACATGTCCCTGAATCACCCATAGCAGGATAATTGCTCATTAGCCATTCACTGTATGTTCGTTCAAGCGGCGAGTATTCGTGAGGCTGCTGATGTATCCTATCTTCCGCATAGTAAGGATTGCTAATATCATGACAGACGCCGCACATATCGCTCGTTTTTTGAAACGGCTCTTGCCGGGTCGGGTGATAATTGTTTGTATCGGCATAGGGTCCGCGCTTCGGAAGCTTGCTTTGTTGGAAAACATTCATCGCGTTGCCAATTCCCGGAACGGGAAAAGTAAGCGGCGGAATGCTCGAATCGGGCTGCAACGGATTTCCTGCACGATGACAAAAATCGCATTGGATTCCATCGAAGTCTGTGCCAACGAGATTTTTTCCCATCGGGTCAAGGGAATGACCGATGAGCCAACCTGTTGGTGAATGGCAACGAATGCAGAATTCTCCAACCGAAGGCTCGTATTTATTTGTAACAGCGAGCGCGGCAAAGAAGATTGGGTCGCGGGCAGCATGCGCCATGGGGCTGCCGCTCCAATCATTGAATGTGCTTACCGGTCTCGAAAGCGATGCGGAGTGATGACACGTCTTGCAATTCTGAACGCTGTCAACCTCTACAACGCTCCCCGGCTGTGTTCCGGGAAGAAATATAAGAGTTTGATGATACGATGAATGGTTGCTGAACCCTGCAAAAAAGAGCAGCGCGATTGATACGAAAATCAATATGGATATTAGAGTATGACGCATGTATTT
>SCUC01000584.1 GCA_004322375.1 Bacteroidota bacterium | reverse complement strand
CTATCGGCGAGCTGAAACGCTCGAATTATCTACCGCTTCCCGTAAAGGAAGAGATGCGAAAAAACCTTGTGGAAAAGCTTCGCAGGCGTGAAACGCTTTTCCCGGGCATCATCGGCTTTGAGGAAACCGTCATTCCCGCGTTAGTGAACGCCATCCTCGCAAAGCATGATATTATGCTGCTCGGTTTGCGCGGGCAGGCGAAGTCGCGTCTCGTGCGGCAATTACCCTCGCTTCTGGATGAATATGTTCCCGTTATCCGCGGATGCGAGATTAACGATAACCCATTCAAGCCCGTCTGCAAGCGGTGCGTTGATGCCGTACGCGAGCATGGTGACTCCGTCGAAATTGACTGGCTACACCGTGAAGCGCGTCTCGGTGAAAAACTTGCAACGCCGGACGTTACCATCGCCGATCTCATCGGAGATATTGACCCTATCAAAGCGGCGTCACAGCGATTGCATTACTCGCATGAAGGAGTAATTCATTTCGGAATTATCCCGCGTACTAACCGCGGCATCTTTGCCATTAACGAGCTACCCGACTTGCAGCCGCGCATCCAGGTCGGTTTGTTCAACATTCTGGAAGAGAAGGATATTCAAATCCGCGGGTTTAACGTCCGCATCCCGCTTGATGTTGTGCTGGTGTTCACGGCGAACCCGGAAGATTATACCAACCGCGGCAACATTATCACACCGTTGAAGGACCGCATTGATTCACAAATCCTGACACACTATCCCCGTACGCTTGAAGACGCCATTGCGATTACGTCGCAGGAGGCTTCTGTCGAACGGGAAGGGTGCGATGTTGCAGTTCCGTTTTTCTTCAGGGAAATCATCGAGCAGGTTGCGTTCGAGGCGCGCAAGAGCGAATTTGTTGACCAGAAATCGGGCGTGAGCGCGCGGCTTACCATCGCTGCGATGGAAAACCTTATCAGCAATGCGGAGCGGTGCGCGATACTGAACGGCGAAAAGCATATCGTCCCCCGCATCTGCGATTTGCAGCACGTGCTTCCCGCGATGACAGGAAAAGTGGAGCTCGTGTTTGAGGGCGAGCAGGAAGGCTCTATTAAAGTAAGCAAAGCGTTGATAGGAAAAGCTGTGCGCGAAACATTTAAACGTTACTTCCCTGACCCGCTTGCCCGTAAAACCGTTCGCGTGCCGGGGCAGGAGCAGCGCAGCCACGCCGAAGATTCCGAGTATAACACGATCATTCGCTGGTTTGAATCAGGCAATAAAATTGAGATTGCCGACGACGTGCCGTTCGACCGATACTCCCAAGAACTGGGAAAGGTGCGCGGCTTGCAGGATGTTACGCTCAAGTATATGAAAAAGCAGGTCGCCAATGCGCACGAGCTTGCTTCTGCGATGGAGTTTTTGCTTGATGGGCTTCATCAATTTTCCAAAATCGCGAAGGATGAAGTTGATACCATCACGATGTATAAGGATATGGTCGGCAGCATCTTCCCGCCGCGAGGAAAGTTTGAAGAGGAAGATTAGTTGGTTGATTGGTTAACTTGTTAAATGGTTCATTGGCTTACTTTACAAGCCGTAGGTAGCCCGTAGGGAGGCGCATCAGTCTTTGGCTGAGGTAAGTGGTTAGTTGGTAAGTAGTTAAAAAGTAGGTAATAACTCTTGTGGGCAGTTTTTGATAAATTTTTATTTAGCGATGGGTTTTATACCCATCGCTAAACAATTTGTAGCGCTTAATTATTGAACCCGGGATTTGAAGAATGAATGATTCGGCTTTCAGCTCCGTCAATTCCGTTCCTATCTATACTATCGGCTATGGCTCCAGAACGTTGGAAGAATTCGTATCGCTTCTCAAGAAATACGAAATAGATTGTGTAGTTGACATTCGTTCAAAACCATACTCATCGTTCAAGGTTGAATTTTCGAAGCAGGCGCTTGAACGGGGACTACCCCGATACGGTATCCGTTATTGTTTCATGGGCGATGTATTAGGAGGTAAACCGGATGACCTTGAATGTTATACAAACGGCATGATAGATTACGAGAAATGCCGCGCAAAAGAATCTTACCGCCAGGGAATAGTGCAAGTCAAAAAACTATGGAATGGTATTCACCGTATTACCTTGATGTGCGCAGAAGCCAAGCCGCAGGAATGTCATAGAACGAAGATGGTTGGGGAGTGGCTTGCAGAAGAAAATATTTCTGTAATGCACATTGATGAGACGGGGGTTCTAAAATCTCAACAGGAGGTTATTGAAATCATTCAAGGAGTCACTTCACAGCTTGAGTTGTTTAGGAATTCTTACTGAGGCTACCACCATAAATAAGTTTAGCAGCCCACGACTTAAGTCGTGGGCTGCTGGCAGCATTTTTATTGGTATATGTGAATTCGTATTCATGCCCCTTACGCGCAACTATGGCTAGAATAAAAACCCTAATATCTAAACAAATTCGAATCCGCTGCGGCGGACTAAATTCTAATCTTTCGAGTGTAAGCTGTTTTTGGGCATTATGATTTAGGATTTGGTTTAGGGTTTAGATGTTCGAATTTTGGATTTTGTATCTCGGAAATGGTTTTTCTTAACTTCAGAACCCTTATTAAAGTTATCGCTTTTTCCTCTTCAATCTTTTCTGCACGCTTTCACTTCGTAACTCTCTCAATGCATCCGCAGCTATCCACTGCGCAGATGGAAAATCAATTTGTTGTATCTCTTTCGCAGTCTGAATCGCTTTTTTATTCAGCGCGACATTCCGTTTCCCGATTTGTCGCAACGCCCAGTTGACAGCTTTCCTCACAAAGTTCCGTTCATCGGTCGCTTCCCGTTTGATAACAGAAAAGAGTTTTTCAAACTTGTTGTCATCGGCTTTTTTATCATGCACGGCAAGCACTGCCATTAATGTGAAGCCCGCACGCTTGACAAATTCCTCTTTTCGCTTGCTCCACGCGACAGCTTTCTTCCAGGCATAGGGTGGTTTCCAGAAAAGATATAAGCAGCAGCCGTCACAAATAGCCCACGAATCGAAATCACTTACCCATGCCTCCATCTGTTCCTCGGTTACTTTCTCAGGCTCATCAATGAGAAACGCTATCACCCTTGCGTCATAAATTTCCGTCTTCCAGAGTTGCATAGCCAGCTCATGGTTCTTGCCGATTTTTTTCGCGATAGCCTTTAACACAGGCGCGCTAATCCCGTAAACTTTCTTTGCAGTGATTCCGAAACGAGCCATTCCTTCCACTGCATTGGGGGTTGCGTGCGAAAGCAATTCCTTGATAATAAGTTTCACTTCTGTAGGATTCATAATTTTATTTGCTATTAAGTAAATGACAGTTTATTATACATATTTATTTTGTAGCTACTGTTTTTGCGCTCACTGCCCTGGTTTTCTA
>SCUC01000583.1 GCA_004322375.1 Bacteroidota bacterium | reverse complement strand
ATTAAGATTTATGACATTATCTACTCAATCAAAGAAAAGAGTGATGATAGTCACATAAGTTATTAAAATTTACGTATGATAATACTATATGCGTAAGTAATTGTGGAAATAGTATTATCTTGCAGTCTAGAAGGGAGTTTTGATTAGATAGGAGCATTTTGTAGAGCTACTTACACAATCGCTCCGTGAATTAGGGATATTAGCCACTGTAATAGGAGGATGATGGGAATAAGTAAAAAGAGAATTGCAAAGCCTTCTAAAAATAAAACCGTTCATCTTGCCATATTGTTTGAAAGGTTGTACTCATCCCTTTGAAGACAAAAACAAGGCGTCCGTTTTCAAACGGCATGGCATTTGTAGTTGCTGTGGAATGTGATGAGGAGAGCAAGTTGAAAAAACGCAACAAGGAGTGGCGCTTTTAATTCACTCAAAATGGTTTTATGAGAAACCTGCGCGTTTATAGGTATCAATGGTAATGTTATCAGTTAAACGCTATTTATTATTCGTGTGTCAATGTCCGGTAAAAGATGTTTACGGCCTAATAACGTTTAACAAATTACAGATAACGAATAGTCAACCGAAAACAAGAAGCAGGAAACTGTAAACTGAATTACGTTGTTGCCGCCGGGCATAACTTATTAACTGAGCAGGTCTCGCATTTGGGTTTCCTCGCATCGCAAATATTTCTTCCGTGCATGATGAGAAGATTATCAATGAGAAACCACTTCTGCTTAGGAATGATGGTCATCAGGTCGCGTTCAATTTTTTCGGGATTGGTTTCTTTCGTGAAACCGAGGCGTTGCGCGAGCCTGCCTACATGCGTATCAACGACAATTCCTTCAATCTTTCCGAATGCTCCGCTGAGAACCACATTCGCTGTTTTGCGTCCCACGCCTGCCAATTGTAACAGTTCTTCCATTGTGGATGGGACGTTGCCGTTGTATTGTTCAACCAACGTTGTACAACAGGCAATAATGTTTTTTGCCTTCGCTCGGTAAAATCCTGTGGAGTGAATGTCTTTCTCAAGCTCATGCTGGTCGGCAATAGCATAATCGGTTGCTGTTTTGTATTTCTTAAAAAGGCTTTCTGTTACAATGTTGACCCGCGCATCGGTGCATTGGGCGGAGAGAATGGTGGAAATAAGCAGCTCAAGCGGATTAGAATGATGCAGCGCAATTTTTGCTTCAGGGTAATCCTTGGCGAGCGCAGCCGTAATTTTTTTTGCGCGGCGCTGAATTTCCTGAGGAGATTCTTGGGTCGGAGTAAATGTGCGACTCACTTTTCTTTTTAGGTTAGTTTATATTTGAAAATGTATTGAAAAAAGTTTAGGGAGTCGCACTTGTTTATTAAGAAACCCTTACGCTTCCAAAGACTCTACTGATAACAATTTTCAATCTTGCCATGCTGTTCGCATACGCCGGGGACGAAATATCCATTGAAGGGGAAAAGCCATCTTTCTTTTGACCGAAGATTGTAATATCGCCTAAGGTAGAGCTTGCGGAAATTGCGACGGGAGAATCCTTCGGTAGTGTTATCTGGCAATCCCCAAACACTCCGTGAATGCGAAGAAGATGCTCGCCCTCAGCAAATGCAGCTTTGGAGAGATCTATATCGCAATCGCCAAAGGTCGTCGAAACGGAACCGCCTTTGAAATTTTGTGAAGAGATGCTCACAAAGACATCGCCGAATGCATTGGATTCGTGAACAAGCTCGCTTGCTACCGTTTGTTGGACATCATGGGCAGCAAAAACTGTTTCCTGAGATTGCGGCTGTTTTTTTCGCCTTCGGAGAATGACAAAGCCCCAAAAAACAAGTATGAGGGGCCAGTAGGTCTGTATGACATCCCCGAAATCAAGATAATCGAGGTTATCGAGAAGCATAAGTAACCCGATTGTTACAAGTATGATTCCTCCAAATGAGTATCGCATTTTACATTCCTATTCTTTTAGAGAAGCAGCCCTTGACTTAAGTCATGGGCTGCTAATTATTTCTAACGCTCCACACGGCGTCCTCGCCGTGTGCAAATCTGATTATATGATGGTTCTGCGAGGACGCACTACGAGCCGTAGGCAGAACCGAGCGATGGGACTTTTTTGTACAGCCCCTGTTATTTATTTCAAGTTAAATAATTTTACAATTTCTTTTGTAGTTCGTGTATTAACGATGTCTGATTTTTCGAGCCAGCCTTTTCGGGCGATGCCAACACCATAATAGACATCAGTTAATCCGTCCGTTTTAT
>SCUC01000582.1 GCA_004322375.1 Bacteroidota bacterium | reverse complement strand
TCTCGACGCTGAAGACCTTTCGCAGGATGTATTTTTGAAGGCGTACAGGTC
Source organism: Bacteroidota bacterium (assembly GCA_004322375.1). Taxonomy (GTDB): domain Bacteria; phylum Bacteroidota; class Ignavibacteria; order UBA10030; family SZUA-254; genus FW602-bin19. The sequence goes on along the minus strand of SCUC01000582.1, from coordinate 12,850 downwards.
GCTTGATAAGTTTCGCGGTGAATCGAAGTTCGGCACGTGGCTTTATCGTATAACCGTGAACACTTGTTACGACCATCGAAGCAAAAAATCGTTACGCATGATACAACCGATGACAACTAGTGAAAGTGAAGACGACCCCTCCCCGCTCGAACCTGTCGGCAACTCAATTTTGCCGGACAGAGCGGCTGAGGCAAGCTTGATTCAACACAATATCGAGCGGGCGCTTGAGCAGTTAACGCCACGGGAAAAAACAGTTTTCATGCTCCGGCATTATCATGATTTACCGTTGAAAGAAATTGCAGAGACGTTAAACGTTTCGCTCGGCTCTGTTAAAACACTATTATTTCGCGCGGTGAAACGGTTGCAGGGTGAATTGGAAATGTACAGAGAAGAATTCAGTTGAAAAATTTCTATATACAAATTACTAAATCCTAAACAAATCCTAATATCAAAACACCTAACATAATCATTAGCCATTGAGAGTTTAGAGTTTGAATTTGTTTAGCATTTAGGATTTCGTTTTTAGAATTTAATAATAAAGGTTAAGTAACATCTGTTGAGATAATTGGTTCGACTATTATGAGAAACTGTAAAGAATATCAAGAGCTATTTGTGGAAGCGTACTATGATGAGCTTCCGGCTGATGAGATGCAAGAATTGATGGAACATCTCGCATCGTGCAGCGTGTGCTCATCTGAATTTAAGAAGCTGGAAACGACGCTTCACGTGATGAACAAGCGCGAGCGAGTTGAGCCCGATGAAGCATATTGGAAGCAATACTGGAATACTCTCAGCACTTCGTTGGAGAATGCACGCACGGGGAAACAACCTTCACAACAACAATACAACATTCGTTTTGCTTCGTTGCCCGGCTGGGCGTATGGTGTCGCGGCTATGCTGCTTATAGCGGTAGGATTATACTTGGGGAAATTTTTATACAGCCCTGAGCCTGCAGAACACCAACAAGAAATTGTCTCTAATGATACTGTATTGAACGAACAGCAACGAACAAAGAACGAAGTACAAAGTACGGAAGTTCAACCTCCTATCTCCCAGCAAGATCAAGGGCAAACATTACCTGAACATTCTGCGGCACGAACGACCACAAGCAATACAAAACGCGTCACACCAATAATCAATGTGGTTGATAAGGAAGCGCGTTCGTACTTAAATCGCTCAAAAATTATGTTATTGGGATTGGTCAATTCAGATGAAGAAGACCCGCTCAGCCTCTCGCGTCAACAGGAAGTTTCCCGCTCATTGCTGCAGGAAGCAATTGATTTGAAACCGAGGTTGATCGAAACGGACCAAAAACGCGTTAAGCAGTTAATAGAAGAACTTGAAGTAATTTTACTCCAGCTCGCCAACATCGAAGAAGAGTCCGACTTGCCGGCAGTCGAGCTTGTGAAAAAAGGCGTTGACGAGAAATCCATTCTCCTCAAAATCAACATGGAAGAGATGAGGATGATGAAAAACAAAGACTCACGGAAAAAATCCGACAAAAAAGAAAAACAGAATCGTTTGTAAGAAAGGATATAGAAATGGCGTCTAACCGATTTGAAAAAACAGGAAAATTAGTCAATGGTTCGATCATGGAGTGGGAGGCTGTCCGAGAACTCCGAGGGAACGTCATTCTGAATGGAGCGAAGCGGAATGAAGAATCTCCCAAGCCTCAAATTCGTACTACTTTTAAGGTTGGGAGATGCTTCACTGCGTTCAGCATGACAATCCTTAGGGGTTCTCGGACAGCCTCGTGGTCCATGACCTCAGAGAGGATGAGTAGCCCACGACTTAAGTCGTGGGCTGCTATAACCTGCTCGGTACTCATTGTTTTGTTATTGTTTATTGGCGTGAGCGCTCTATTGCACGCACAAGAGGCAGTATCAACCGCTTATGATAAAGTATATGAGCTTATTATAGGGGAAAAATGGACGGATGCGCAGAAAGCGATAGGAAAATTCCTTGATGAGTATCCTAAAAGCAAATTCACAGACGCGGTGCGTTATTGGGAATGCTATGTGAAAGAAAAAACCGGGAATGATCTAGAAGACGTATTCAAATGCTATCAAACGTTCATCAAAAAGTATCCTGAAAGCAAATGGGCGACCGATGCAAAGTCGAACATGATCCGGCTTGCAGCTTCTCTGGAAGAAAAGGGAAAGCCGGAATATAAAACAATCATTAAAGGATTGCGGGATGAAGATGATGAAGAAATTAAGCTTGCGGCTCTGTATGCGCTTCAAAACATGGGGGACGAAAAGGCGTTTGAAACTATTTCTGCCCTCTATGATAACACGAGTAGCGAAAAAATTCGCAGTCAAATTGTCTATGCCCTTAGTAATTTTGATTCACCCAAAGCGGTAAAGAAGCTTGCCGAAATTGCCAGTAGTGACGCCAGCATCAAAATCCGCAAAGACGCAGTCTACGCGCTCGGTAATTGCGATAAGGATGAGTCAGGGCAATCCCTGAAACAAATACTAAAATCGAACACCGACAACGAAGTACGCACAGCCGCCCTTTATGCGCTCGGAAATATGGATGACAAGGATATGATTCCTTTTATCGGAGAAATCGCTCGAACAGAAACGAATAAAGAATTAGCAAAGGCGGCAACGTATGCTCTCAGCAATATGGATAACAAAGCGGCATCTGAGGAATTGAAGCGTGTATTGCGCGAATCCAAAGTAAGCGAAGTGCGTTCTGCGGCTCTCTATTCTTTAGGCAATATCGGGGACGAGGCATCAATTTCCGCTCTGAAAGAGGTTGCACTGAGCGATACTGACGCGGAACTAAAAAAAGCCGCGGTCTATGCAATAGGAAATATTTCTAAGGATAAAGCGGTTGACGCGCTTATCGAAATTCTTGAAAAAGTGAAAGATGACAAAACTGCTGAAGCCTGCTTGTATTCGCTGGGCAACACCGGGCAAAACAAAGCCGCTATTGCTATTAAAAATACAGCATTGACGTATCCAAGCGATAATGTAGCGAAAGCAGCTGTGTATGCCCTGGGAAATCTTGGCGATGAAAATCAGGTTCCGACGTTGCTTCAAATTATCGAGAAAGCGAGTTCATCCGAAGTAAAAAAAGCGGCACTATACGCTATCGGTAATGCAGACGAAGAATCCTCCGTTCCCGCTCTTAAAAAGGTAGCGCTTGAGGAAGATGACGCCGAATTACGAAAAGCGGCAGTGTATGCCATCGGAAATGTTTCCAGTTCAAAAGCTGTTGACGCCCTTGTTGAGATAATCGGAACTGTGAAAGATTCAAAAACTGCCGAGGCAACCATCTATGCACTCGGAAATACAGGCGAACAGAAGGCTGCTGAAGCCTTACGGAAGTTTGCTCTATCGCATAGCGATGACAACGTTGCAAAGGCGGCTGTCTATGCACTGGGCAATATAGGAGGCAAAGGCAACGTAGCCACTCTTCTTGAAATCGTGCAAAAAGCATCTTCAGCCGAAGTAAAAAAGGCAGCGTTGTATCAAATTGCAAATGAAGACCCTGAAGGAGCGATTCCGACCTTAGGGAAAATCATCACGGATGAAACCGATACCGAGCTGAGAACAGCGGCAATTTATGCGCTGGGAAATACCGATAGCGATGAAGCAGTGAAGTATCTTGTGGAAGCAATAAAGAAAGGCGGAGATAAAAAAGTACGCACAGCAGCAGTAAATGCTCTCGGTCAAATTGGAACAACAAAAGCGCGTGAAGCATTAATGGAAATTCTTGAAGGAAAGGAGAAGTAGTATGTTTAATTCCCGGTTGACAGTTGGCTGGTTGACGGATTTATGTTTTGGGTTTGCCGACTTTGTCGAGCCTCGCTTTTTGCGTGTAGTTTGTGGTTTTTTGTTTGTGGTTTCCGGTTTGCCGGCAGGGCAAATGAATGGAAAGCCTCAAGTACTTAAAATTGATCAATCACAGGTTACTCAGCCGTTGGGGGAACGGTGGAAAACTGCAAAAAATTTAGCAAGCAAAAATGATGCGAGTGAAGGATACTGGATCGGGTATTGCATTTCGCGTATGATGGAGAAAAATTCATACATTGGAAGTTTTGATACGAGGCATAGAGATGCAATCTCGCTTTTTGAAACTGTGTACGGATATGAAAACGAGGCTGACCCGAAACCCGATATTAACGATTGTTGCGGAGAGTTTAGCGGCACAATGACTGTTGGGAACAGCAATCAAAAACATGAGAAAATGGTGAAGAAAATTGGTGTGCTTGTTCGCTATGATGGTAAGGGCAAGCAACTGCACGATGTGAAAGTCAGCAATATGTCGCTTCATGTCAATTTAGATGAGAAGCCTATTGTTTGGTTAGAAAGCGCAGAAGACAATGAGAGCATAGAATTATTGTCATCACTATTCAGCAATGCCGATGATTCAGAAATCAAAGAAGATGTTGTCAGGGCAATCGGGTTGCACCGGGCTTCTAAAGAAGCGCTCTCTTTTCTCAAAGCAATTGTCGAGGGAAAAGAGGAGGAGGATGTTCGCGAGGAAGCGGTGTTCTGGATTGGACAGCAGGAAACTGATGACGTTCTCCCCTTTCTCACACGCATAGCCCGCAACGATAATTCTGAGGACGTAAGAGAAAAAGCAATTTTCTCCATTAGTGAAGTGGAATCAGAGGCTGCGATTGACTCTCTCATTTCTCTCTCACGAAAAGGTCATGATAAGGAAACGCGAAGCAAAGCATTGTTCTGGCTTGCGGAAAAAGCATCCAAAAAGGCGTTAAAAACCATTAAGGATGTTCTTGATGACGATGATGAGGATACGGAAGTACAGCGTCAGGCATTATTTGCTCTCACGCAGGCAAACGACGATGAAAACGAAAGCGTTGACGAGCTGATTAAAATTGCAAAGACCCACCACAACCGGAAAATCAGGAAGGAAGCAATCTTCTGGCTCGGTCAATCGGAAAGCCCGAAAGCTGTGGATGCGCTGGTGGAGATTGTGAAGAAATAGATATGGGATATGGGATGTGCGATGTGTGATATGCGAAGTTTGGATTTGTGAATTGGCGGGGTCATGTCATTGCGAACCTGATTATAGCAATTACAAAATTAGTTTCCACTTTGGAAATATACCCTTTAGACGTTAAAAGCCGTTTTGTCATACCCGCGAACGCGGGTATCCAATCATTATTTGTAGAATCCGAAAGAATTATTGGATTCCTGGCTTCGCAGGAATGACATCTGCGCAATGTTTGTTTTTTTACAGAAAAGACTTGAAGGTCTGTCAGACCTTCGAGGACTAATCCCAAGATATGACAACAAACAAATATTTTTAACCCATTATTCCAAAGTGGAAGAAACTTTTGCAATTGCTATTATCGGATGAAGCAATCCCCTAAAGTTGAAAAAGACTGTCTGGTCGGGAGTACAACTCCCTCCCAACCTTGGGCGACAAGGCTTGTCGCCCTACAGATTTTTACAGATTTGTTCCTTTGTTTCGCTTCCTGCGATTGCGTATATTTGAGCCATTATGAACTATCCACGCTCCGCAGGAATACTACTTCACCCTACTTCCCTTCCGGGAAAATTCGGCATCGGCGATTTAGGAAACGATGCTTACCGCTTTGTTGATTTTTTAGAATCTGCAGGACAAACGCTCTGGCAGGTTCTCCCGTTAGGTCCCACAGGGTACGGCGATTCACCTTACCAATGCTTCTCGGCGTTTGCAGGCAATCCCCTGCTTATCAGCCCGGAGAAACTTCACGAGCTGCAGTTGCTTTCCCCCGATGATTTGAATGATGTACCGTCGTTCACTCCGACAACAATAGACTATGGCGAAGTGATTGAGTATAAAAAACGCTTGCTCGCGAAAGCGTTCAACAATTTTTTCGATGGGAAACACGATGCTCTCAAACAGAAGTTTGAAACATTTTGCACGGCTCAAGCGGGCTGGCTCGACGATTACGCCTTCTTCATGGCAATGAAAGAATCCAACGGCGGAGAGCATTGGAATACCTGGAAAAAAGAAATTATCCATCGCGAACCTACAGCCCTTGGTGCGTTTTCTGCAACGCATGAACGGCAAATTCTTCTTCAAAAATTCGGACAATTTTGTTTCTTCACGCAATGGAGCGAATTGAAAACGTATGCCAATCAAAAGGGAATAAACATTATCGGCGACCTCCCGATTTTTATCGCATACGATAGCGCGGACGTTTGGGCAAACAAGCATCTTTTCGACATGAATGAAGACGGCGTGCTCTTAACCAAAGCAGGCGTCCCGCCCGATTATTTCAGCAAAACAGGGCAATTGTGGGGCAACCCGCTCTACCGTTGGCATGAGATGGAAATAGACGATTTTGCATGGTGGCGTTCGCGGATTAAGCACTTACTGCAAAGCATTGACATTATTCGCATTGACCACTTTAGAGGATTTGAAGCCTTCTGGGAAATCCCCGGAGACGCGCCGACTGCCGAGCATGGAAAGTGGGTGAAAGCTCCCGGGATGAAATTTTTCGCAACACTGCAGCATCACCTTGGGCAACTGCCGATTTTAGCGGAAGACCTTGGCATGATCACGCCTGAGGTTATTCGGCTTCGCGACCACTTCAATTTTCCCGGCATGAAAATTCTCCAGTTCGCGTTTGGTACAAGCATGGAGCGTAAGTTTCTTCCGCATAATTATATTCCACATTGTGTCGTTTATACCGGCTCGCATGATAACGATACGACACGTGGCTATTTTGAAAAAGCGAAAACTGAAACAAATGATATTTTCAAATCAGTGAAGATGTATTTGAACTATTCAGGCGATGATATTTGTTATGAGTTGATACGTCTGGCATATTCCTCTGTTGCTACTATGGTAATTATTCCCATGCAGGACATTTTAAACTTAGGCTCTGAAGCGCGAATGAATTTCCCGGGCAAGCTTGGCGGCAATTGGGCATGGCGATTCACATGGGAACAGCTTTATGAGCGGCTCCCTTCTTATTATAAAGAACTAACACACATCTATGAACGAAGCAATCATGATACCACGAACCCAAAACCATAATCAAGATTCTTTTATCAATATTTTTCTCTTTCTTGTTCTCCTCGTCGTTATGAGCGTATCTCACAAACCCCTTTCCGCACAACCGCAAGCGCAGGTTTTCCTCGATTCATTATATTCAAGCAAAGAACTGGGCTGTACTATCACCAACGATTCAACAACATTTCGCCTCTTTGCTCCGCGTGCAACGAATGTTGTTCTCGTTCTCTTTCAACGTCATACCGATGAATCCGGAATTGAAACCAGTATGAAACGAGACGCAAACGGCGTATGGGAATATTCCTCGTCGGAAAACCTCCTTGGCAAGTATTACGGCTACAGGGTATTTGGTCCCGGAGGGCGTGGAGAGGTGTTCAATCCAAACATTATTATTGCTGACCCCTACTCAAAAGCAGTTGCAACCAAGGTCAACTGGCATCAACCTGCAAAGACCTTAATTATAAAAAGCGACTATGATTGGGAAGGCGATACATTTATCGCCTCTAACGAGCACTCCCAGTTGATTATCTATGAAGCACATGTACGCGACCTCACCGCTCATTCCTCGTCGGGCATTGAGGCTAAAGGAACATATAAAGGATTGACAGAAGAAGGAAAACAGGGCGGGCTTTCCTATTTGAAAAACCTCGGAGTGAATACTATCGAGCTGCTGCCGACACAAAAATTCGGAAACATCGAGCTCCCCTTTCGCGATAGTTCTGTATTGCAGCATGGGTATCCCTTTAACACGTGGAATCCTTATGAGCGAAATCATTGGGGCTACATGACAAGCTATTTCTTCGCGCCGGAGACATACTACGGGACCGACGGAACCATGCAACGCGACCAGTACAACGGCACAGATGGGCGCGCAATAAACGAGTTTAAAGATATGGTAAAAACATTCCATAAGAATGGGATAGCCGTCATTATGGATGTTGTGTATAACCATGTTTCACAGTACGATTTTAATCCGTTCAAGTACATTGATAAGTTTTATTATTTCCACTGTGACTCGAACGGTAATTACATCATGACCTCAGGATGCGGAAATGATTTTAAGACCAACAGACCTATGGCGCGTCGGTTAATTGTTGAGTCCGTGTTATATTGGATGAAAGAATATCACATTGATGGTTTCCGCTTTGACCTTGCCACGATGATTGATTGGGAAACATGCAAGCTCATCACGGCTGAAGCGAGAAAAATCAACCCTAATGTGATTCTCATTGCAGAGGCATGGGGCGGTGGAAAATATGACCTTGGGGGATTCAGTGACATCGGGTGGGCGGCATGGAATGATTTAATTAGAAACGGCGTCAAAGGGCAAAATCCTAACGACGGGCTTGGGTTTATCTTTGGAAAGTTCCAAGGGGGAAATACAACGAAATCATTTATGAGCTATGTTACCGGTACGCTTCGTGAAGATGGGGGTCCTTTTGTGAAGCAAGAACATAGCATCAATTATCTTGAGTCGCATGATGATAACACAATGGGAGATTTTATACGCCTTGGGCTGCATGATGTTAAGGAACATACAACGATTACCGATACAAAAAACCATGCGAAGCTAACGGCGAAACAGCTTGCACTGAATAAATTAGCTGCGATGTATTTATTCACCGCCCAGGGTCCGGTCATGATTCATGAAGGTCAGGAATTTGCGCGAAGCAAGCTGATTGCCCCGACGAATGCCCCGGATACACGAGTGGGGATGATTGACCACAACAGCTACGATAAGGACAACGAGACAAATTATCTCAACTACGACCATGCAGAAATGAATCAGTCGTTAGTTTCATATTATCAGGGATTAATCGCGCTTAGGCGAAGCCATCCCATTTTGAGCAGCGCACCGAAAGAAGCCGTTACGTTTTTGAAAACAGATGACGATTTCCATCTGGCATTCCATCTTGACCCCGGTAAGCTGGGGGAAGACCCTGCTTATTCAGAACTGAAGAAGGACAACCAGTTTATCGTATTGTTAAATGGCAATCCCAAGAAGAACCTAACACTGCAATTACCGAGTTCCGGCTGGAAGGTTGTTGGAAACCCCGATAAGGTAACTCAAGATAAACCGTTCGGGAAAGTTCCTAAAAAAGTTACCGTGCCGCCGACATCGGGGATGATATTGATGAAGGGAAAGTAAGTGATTGATGCTTACGTACAATCTATTGCTTCGATCACCAAGCAAGGAGATGCCCGTGAGGAATCGTACTATTCCGCGCTTGCCGAATTGCTGAAACAATTTGCTGAGAGCGCCAATCACAAGAATATTCGTGTAACCGTGCTGCCGAAAAAAACAGAAGCGGGAAATCCAGATTTTCGCGTTTGGGATGGCAGCCATTCGCAAATCGGATACATTGAAGCCAAGGCGCCGCAAACGAATCTCGATATCGTGGAATCGGGAGACCAGATTAAACGTTATCTTAGCGCTTTCCCCAACCTTATACTGACAAATTTTTATGAATTCAGGCTCTACCGCAACGGTAAAGCTGTTTCCTCTGTTCTGTTAGCCCGTCCTTTTATCCCTTCAAGGCTCAAAACCGTTCCACCGCCGGAACATATTGATGAGTTTTTATCATTGCTGGAAAAGTTTTTCCAATTCACTCTTCCAACCGTGTTTACTGCCGAAAGCCTTGCGAGCGAACTTGCAACTCGCACCAGGTTTCTTCGCGACCAAATCATTAAAGAAGAGCTACGCGAAGGTTCGGCACCCGGAGCAAAGAAAATTGTTGCCTTCTACGAAGCGTTTCAACATCATCTCATCGCCAACCTCAAGCAGGATGAATTTGCCGACCTGTACGCTCAGACAATTACCTACGGAATGTTCGCTGCGCGAACCCGCGCAAACGGCGAGTTTAACCGTAAGCTGGCATACGACCTCATCCCGAAAACCATCGGCATTTTACGAGATATTTTCCATTTCATTTCGTTCGACCCGCCGGAACAATTGCAGGCAACCGTTGATGACATTGCGGAAGTTCTTTCCGTCGCAGATGTGAAGAACATTCTTCATCAATATTCCAAAGGTGGAAAAGGACGGGACCCTATTTTCCATTTTTACGAAACATTTCTGGCAGAATACAATCCTCGAGAGCGCGAACGTCGGGGCGTGTATTACACACCGGAGCCTGTCGTTTCGTACATTATCCGTTCCCTCGACATTATCTTGAGAGAAACGTTCAAGCGCAAGGATGGATTTGCCACCCATTCCGTTACCGTGCTAGACCCTGCCGGCGGAACATTAACGTTTCTTGCTGAAGCCGCGAAGCTAGCCGTTGAAAATTTTGTTCAAAAATATGGCGAAGGCTCAAAGTCAACATTCATTGAAGACCATATTCTCAAGCATTTCTACGCGTTCGAAATTATGATGGCTCCCTACGCTGCGGGGCATTTAAAGATAGGCTACTTGCTCGAAGAATTGGGGCACAAGCTGACGGGGGAAGAACGGTTTCAATTCTTTCTTACAAATACCCTTGAGATGGAAGAGCTTGCCCAGGCGTCGTTCCCCGGCATGGCTTCGCTCTCGGAAGAATCGCATCGCGCGGGGGAAATAAAGAAGGAAAAGCCGATACTTGTTATCGTGGGTAACCCGCCTTACTCAGGTCACTCGACCAACAAAGGAGATTGGATTCTCAATCAAATTGAGAATTACAAAATGGTTGACGGGAGCCCACTGGGAGAAAAAAATCCAAAATGGCTGCAAGATGATTACGTCAAGTTTATTCGATTTGCCCAGTGGAAAATTGAGGGGGTTGGAGAAGGCGTCCTTAGTTTTATCACCAATCATAGCTATCTCGATAATCCTACGTTCCGGGGCATGCGTCAATCACTGATGAATACATTTGACGATATTTACCTTCTAGATCTTCACGGCAATTCACTCAGGAAAGAAACATCGCCCGACGGTTCGGCTGACGAAAATGTTTTTGATATTCAACAAGGCGTTTGCATCGCGATTTTCGTGAAACAACGTAATGCCCGAAGAAAAAAATCTGTTATACATGCTGAACTTTGGGGCAAACAGGATGCTAAGTATCACTGGCTACAAAAACACAATCACAAGAAAACGAAATGGAGAGTTCTTAAACCGAGCAGCCCATTTTATTTTTTTGTCCCCCGGAATGAACGTCGTTTGAAAAAATACAACTCCTTTCCTTCTGTACAGCAAATTTTCCCGTTGAACAGCGTCGGTATTGTAACAGCGAGGGACCATTTTACGATAGACTTCGACGAAGCGAGCTTGAAAAAAAGAATCAAGCTATTCATGGATTCTTCCTTAGACGATGCTTTCATTGCTCATGCGTTAGGTTTGACAAATACTTCTGCCTGGAATATCTCTCAGGCTCGCGATGAGCTCAAGACTTCCACGGACATCAACCGATACTATACAAAAATTCTTTATAGACCATTCGACACCCGAACGCTTTTCTATCATCATAGCGTCATTGAACGAGGACGACAAGATGTAATGCAGCATTTGCTCAAAGAAAATCTTGCGCTCATTGTGCCTAAACGCGTAGAAACTGCTATACCCTGGGGTCATGTTCTGGTTTCGGATACAATTGTAGAACATGTAACTGTATCATTGAAAACGATAGATTATTGTTTCCCCTTATATGTATATCCTGAACCTGTGCATACACAATCAGGTACTCTACGAAGACACATCTCTTTTCAGGCAGCTTTTCTCTTCGAGCCACAATCTGCCTATTCTGTGCGAAAGCCAAATTTTGCGGCCGCGTTGCTTCCTGCCTTGAAAGAGGCGTATCGCAAACAGCCGACTCCTGAACAGGTATTCAATTATCTTTATGCTATTCTCTACTCTAATGCGTACCGGAAAAAGTATGCTGAATTCTTGAAAACCGACTTCCCGCGCGTGCCGTTCACAAATGATTATAAACTTTTTCTCAAGCTTAATGAGAGCGGTGAACAGCTCGTTCAGCTTCATCTTCTCCAATCAAAAAACCTTGAACGACCTCTTATCAAATGCGAAGGGGCCGGAATACTTCAAGTTGCAAAGATACTGTTTGATGAAAAGAAACAACGCGTCTTCATCAATGCAGAACAATATTTCTCAGGGGTTTCAAAACAAGTTTGGGAGTATCGCGTTGGCGGGTATCAGGTTGCGGAAAAATGGCTGAAAGACAGGAAAGGCAGAACGCTTTCTTCCGAAGATGTTGTTACATACTCTCAGGCTCTCTCTGCGATAGCAGAGACTATCAACATTCAAAAAACGTTGGATGCGTTGTACGAAAAAGTAGAGACTGATTTGATTGAGATAACTCTGTAGGCCGAGACTCTCTACTCTATGAGCCGTGGGCGAGTCGTTGACCTGTCCCGTCCGGACGGAACTGCCTACGGCTCGTAGAGGAGTTCCGTCCTACCAATGGATGGATTTCGTTTTCCTCTCGTTCTCACGCTTCTATCATTTATCAAACGTGGGAACGAGTATAATGACCGCTAGAGAAAAAAAATAGTAAAGAAGTATTGTGCTTATGAAACAATTTAAAGAACCTGAAAATTTGGCAGTGTTTACCTGCACTCATGTAATGAGAGGAGGAGACCCTATTCTTACAATTTCGCATGAAGAAGATGATGGCGGATGGCAATTTCTTTGTGGGAATAAAGAGCATAGGAATAAAGATGCAATGATTGTCGCGTTAATGGAAATAGTTGCTTTGGATGAAAGTGTAAACGAAGTAGCTGATCTTCCGCTAGGAAGGAGAGTAAAACGAGAAACAAAAAATGCCAAATGGGATATTATGTCCCAATAGTGGCTTACATGCAGAATATTTCACAAATACAACTCTTCATACTTCTTCGCCGCCCGTTCCCAGTCAAATCTCGCGGACCGGGC
>SCUC01000581.1 GCA_004322375.1 Bacteroidota bacterium | reverse complement strand
AATAAGCGCATAGACCAAAACGACAACGGCTGAAAAGAAAGTAATCCCAGAAATTACAACGGAAACGATAAAAAGCTTTCTGATTCTCTTTTTTGTTTGCTGTACTTTAGATAATAAATTAATTTCATTTCTCATCAAACAAGCCCCCTCAATGCAAGACCTATAACCACATTATACGAAGGGGCATCAACCACAACCTGATCCGGAACGTTACTTATCCCATGCACCTTCCACACATTACTTACTGCCACTTGCGTACTGAGCGTATTAGTAAAATAGACATCTATTCCGGGAAGAAGCGCCGTTCCTCCTGATAAAACAACCTGGTTTATTGCTGCGCCACCGTTTTTCTCTTTAAAAAGCAGGGTGGCTTTTCTCAAATCACCTGTTATTGATTCCAAAATAGGAGTGAGCGCTTTGCCGATTTTGCCTTCAAAAGCATCATTTGAGAGACCATAAACCTTTTTGAAGTTTTCCGCCTGAGTAAGATCAATCCCAAGATCAACTGAAATAGCACGAGTTATTGCAAGCCCTCCGACTCCGATTGAAAAAGCCATGCTTATAAGACCGTTTTTTACTATCGCAATACTTGTAGTAGCTGATCCTATGTGGACGATTATATTATTAGTCTGCGTATTGAGAATTGGGAAGAGCGCCCGGTGAACTGAAATAATTTCAGATTCAATCGCTTGAGGATTTAGAGAGGCAAGGGCGAGCACCTTCTCATATTTAGCCAAAACTACAATCGGAGCAGCGACGATCATAACGTCCATAACTTGTTTTCCTGCTACCTCCCTTTTCTCCATCTCCTGCCAATCTGTTCTTACCTGATCAAGGGGCAGGGGGATATATTGTTCCATCTCAAACTTCAATGCCGCAGACAATTCCTGCTCGGAAAGCTGAGGCATCTCAATTATTTTTGTATAAACCTGATTCTCGGGCAGTGACAACACTACGTCGGGAATTTTTATTTGCGCGCTCTGAAGCATTTCTTTTATCTCATTTGCAATCGCTTGATGATCAACGAGTGACTCCGAAAGAATCCCTTTTGGTGGGGCCGGAGCAACCGTAATCGAATCCAAGATAATTCCCTCCCCCTCCTTTCGTAAAAGGGCAGCTTTTATTGAGGTTGTACCGATGTCGAGTCCAAATGTTCTCATTGAGAAACCAGAGTATACGGAAAAAGTTCCAGCGGCACTTGGGGATATGATTGATTATAGATCACTCTCCTTACGGTGTCTCCTGACGTACCCGTAGAATCAATCGACGATCCCTGCGGGGGAAGTGCAACATTTGAGGTAACACCTATTACGCTGGAATTAAAAAGCGGGACTATTTTCATTATTATGCCATTCGTTATGGAAATTGTCGCTGAATTATTGAAATTTTGACCGGGAATCGGCTGTGAGCCTACAACGGCAGCGGTTGTAGCGCCTGGAATTCTGGGACAACCTGAGCCTGTTGCCTCATAAATTTTTTTGGTAAGGGTCGGACTTGTCGTTGCTCCCGTCAAGGCTAAAATCTCAATTGCAGGCATGATGGCAGTCGTAGAGCCTTTTGCGCAGGTGTTTTGTCCGGTCGTACCCCAGTAAACAGTAATATTTGCAGCAGCTATCTGGCTCGAGTAATTGGGGTAATTCGAAAGCCAGAGATCGATTCCTGCATCCTGGTCAACAGAATCTCCTCCATTTAAGACAAATGCGGTTCCCTGCGCGGTTATTATAGTAGTCTTAAAAGCAGAGCTATTTGATAAAGTATTGGATTGGGACGATGTAGCTCCCGATCTTAATGCTTTTTCAATTCCCGCTTCAGCAGCTTGAAAAGCCCGATTAGATTCTTCATTCTGTTTTGATATCTTAAGGTTTGTTATGGTTCTTGAAGCAATTGACAACCCGACTGTTAGAGCAACTATCATAGTAAGTATTACGATGAGTAATATTTGCCCATGTTCATCCCGAATCACATTACTTGCAAAAAAATTTTTACCTTTGAAAACAGTTTTTAAAAACTTCATCAGTACATCTATAATAGATTGTTTTTGATACCCGTGTCAAGGAAGCTAAGGACGATAGTTACGCAGGGAAACCGAAGTATTAAAAGTTGAGGATGACTTATTCTCGAGAAGCGTGCTTGTGCTTTTATCAGTCAACGTGAATCCGAAGCCTACAATGGGCGTACTGTAAGGGTCATTATTGGGCTGATAACAATAAAAGTAACAATTCGCAATATTTGTGGTATCAATTTTAACTTGTGAAGAATCTAGAAGAGATGCGCTTCCTGAAGCAATAGTATTGTTTGCACAGGAGAAAGAAATTGCTGAGCCGTCTGATTTCTTAAGAGCAATAATTGTGCCGCTGGGACTTGCCGTACAGTCTGTTATGGGGGTTCCGTTGATTGCAGTTACCGAATACGCCGATACAACCGCATCCGAAATTACGGAAAGTGCATATGTTCCATTTTGTGCGACGCTGGTTGAAACTTTAGTTTTGTTGCTTCCCCTTAAAGTAGAGTAGAGAATGCCCGCAATAAGACCTGAAATAACTACTAAAATTCCCGCTACTGTTAATAGCTCTATAATTGTGTAACCTTTCTGAAATTTGACCTTACTTAATTTTGTTATGTGTTTCATGGGTTAGAATTTGTGCCCTGTTCTTGAAAACATGATACAAGCTGCGATTTATGACAAAAACGAGATGTGGGAGTTGAGGGATCACACTTACTGCTTGACCAAGAAACGGTTACCGAGACGAGAGTTCCAGAGCTACAATCCGATGAGCCTTTTGTAAACTGCACTTGCCTTATAAAGGAACCTGCAAGATTGACGCCTCCGCAATTTCCGCTGTCAACACTTATT
>SCUC01000580.1 GCA_004322375.1 Bacteroidota bacterium | reverse complement strand
GATCAGAATTTACCCGTTATAACAGTTTTGTGAGCACCTTTTTAGGCAGAATTTCCTTGTTAAAAGAGTTGACAAATAGCATTTATCAAGGTGTATATAATACGTGCATCACCTCTTCAGCTCCAGCTTCACCTTCAATCTCAGTCCCAACGCTTTTGCATATTTTGTAAGCGTAGAAAGACGTACATCGGGGGCATGGTTTTCAATTCTTGAAATTGCAGATTTCTTCGTCCGAAGTTTTCTTGCAATAGTTTCTTGTGTTACACCGGAGCGCTCGCGCGCCTGGCGTAGCATTACGCTAAACTCAAAGGCTTCATATCCTTCTTCGAAATTTTCAGCAAACGTTGCGCTGCGCTTTTTTCTTTTTTCTATGTATTGTTCTACATCGTTCATGAGGTTTTCCTGTGTAAATAATCCGCTCGTCGTTGTTGGGCTATCTCAATTTCACTTCTTGGCGTTTTCTGCTGCTTTTTAATAAACGCGCTGGTAAGTACTAATAACGTTGAACCATCGAAGAATCCGAGGTAACGAGATCTCTCGCCCCCTTGTTGTACGCGTATTTCCCATAGTTCATCAGTACCTGAAAGTTTCTTGAAATATTGTTGAGGCACAATTTGAAGCCTTTTTACAAGGCGAAAAGTCCAAGCCGCTTTTTGTGCATGTCTATCTGAAAGTGAATCTAAAAATTCTTCGATTGGACAGCTTCCATTCTTAGTTCTGTAAAATTCGATAGCCCTCATAAGTCAAGTTAACAAATATGTGAACTGAATCCAAATCAACCCGAGAAAATCTAAGAAATAAGGATCTTTGAATACCAGGTCAGCAGTTATTCTATCTTCTTCGCGAAGGGATTTAAGTTCCTGTTTGATAAGATTGTCAGGCTTTTTTGAAATTGCAGTGCGTTCAAAAAGCATACCGGCAATTTTATTCCGCAACTTGCGCACACTCCACCGTTCGATACGACACATTTCCGTATAGAAATCCCGTTTCAGGTCATTCTCAAGCGTTATCAATTCAATGAAATGACTCCATCCGAATTGTTGCGACAGTGTCGCAACAATTTTAACATTAGGAAACAGACGGGAAAATGTTATCATACGAGATAACGCGCTGTATGTAAAACCTTTACCATACTCTGCAATCAATTGTTCACTCAACGCGTGTAAAATTTTCTTTCCATACTCTGCGCGTTCTTCGTCAAGAATGTTTTTCCTAATGAGCGTGCCAATGTTCCAGTTGAGAATGACAAGATTTGAATTTACAGCTTGTGCAACTCGCGTTCTTGTCTCTTCGACTAAGAAACGAATTTCGGTAAAAAGATGCCGCGTAACCTGTTCGGTCTTTCCCTTTTGCACTTTAACAAGCCCTGTGTGTTTTTGTTTCGCCATAATCCCCTCAACCTTTTTTATTCTGTTTTCTGTTTCCTGTCTTCGGTTTCCTGTTTCTCGTTTTTTGTTTCCTAATGGCTCCTTCTCTTTGCTTTATGTTCCATGTTCACCGCTCACCCACATCCCGTATCGCACATCCCATATCCCATATCTAACATTATCGTGCCTGAAACATGAAACTTGAAACAGTCAACCAGCTAACTGCCAACTAAAGTCAAAACCAGCTCACTGTTAACCAGCCAAACTGTCAACCAATTAAACAGCATCGCTCAAGCTCGAGAACGTAAACTCCTTTACCTTCAATGCGGGGATTAAATCGGCAGAACCGACGCCCTGCATACGGAATGGCTTCGACATCATCTCGATGTTCTTCAGCATGGCAACGGGACTTTCATTGAAGCGGAAATTCTTCACCGGCCCTGTTATCTTTCCTTTTTCAATCCAGAAAACACCGTCACGCGTTAGTCCGGTGAGCAATACGGTTTTCGGGTCAACGTCGCGAATGTACCAGAACCTCGTTACAAGTATTCCCTTATCTGTAGAAGCAATCAAATCTTCCAGAGACGCGGTTCCACCTTCCATAATGACATTGCTAGGGAACGGAACAGGCTCTTTCCCCTTTTGCTGTGCCCAGTAGCGGGAGTATCGCAAATTCATTAGCGTACCGTTTTTAATCCATTCTACTTTGCGGGATGGCATACCCGCTTCACTCCACGGGGAGCCGGGTGCATCGGGATGAGCTGGGTCTGAATAAATGTTGACAAAATCGGGAAAGAGCTTTTGTCCGATTTTATTCTTACCATCAACATCGGAAAAGAAACTTCGTCCTTCATCCGCGCTGCGTGCGTCCATCCTGAAGGAGAGATTGCCGAGCAGATTAGAAACCGCTTCCGGCTCAAGCACGACTGTATATTTTCCCGGTTCAACGGTTTTAGGATTCACGGAAGCCGCCCCTTTTTCCACAGCGCGTAGAGAGGCAGCAGTTGCATTGAATTTTTCCGAGTCATTATGTCCATCGCTTGCCCAGCCCGAACCTGTGCCGTCTTTCGTCCGGGCAGTTACGGAATACGTGATGGAGGTATCTCTATGATACGCGACTAAGCCTTTGTTGTTTCCGAACAACGAGAACCCTTCACCGTTTTCGATAAATCCCGCGGCTACGAGTCCGTTCTCTTCAGCTTGTTCAATACATTCGTGCGCAGTGGTAGCGCGGTATTCCGGGGATACTTTCGCCGTGGCTTCAACGTAGGCTTTTACTTCGGGATATGTCTGAGGTAAAAGTGGGGGTAAATACTCCGGGTCTTCCGGAGCAAGCCTGGCAAGCTCTTCAGCGCGTTTCACGGCTTGCTCTAATGTTTTATCGTCAAACTGATTTGCCGAGTATGAACCACTCTTCTTGCCGAATGTAGAAGTAATATCAATGGAGACGTTCTGCGCCGTTCCGCTTGTGGTTACCGTATTGCGCGCGAAACGGAGGTTGGAGCTGGTTCCCCCATTGATTGAAACCTCAACGTCGGTAGCTTTCGAGTTTGAAAGAATGGTATCAAGAATTTCTTGTGCGTCATTTTTTGTCAGTATCATACTTTTCTTCCTGTATTGAGAATGTTCACCTTTCGAAAACGAGCCGGGCAGCAACCATGACTCACGGAATTGCTTTGTCCCGGCTCTCCTTTGCCATCGCTAAAAGAGCCGCCGAGATAATATTCTTCGTCGCTGCATATTGCATCGCACGAGTTCCAGAACTCCGGTGTTTTTGCCTGATAGGCTACATCACGGAGCATTCCGCTTATTTTTCCGTTCTTAATTTCCCAGAATGTTTGCCCTCCGAATTGAAAATTATATCGCTGATGGTCAATGCTATAGCTTCCGCGTCCTTTAATTAGTATTGCATCTTCAGTATCGGCGATGAGGTCGTTGAGGGAGAGTCGTTTCGTTCCCGCTTGCAATGAGACGTTCGGCATTCGCTGGAAGGGGATGGATGCCCAGCTATCGGCATAACAACAACCGTGAGATTCTGTCTGTCCGATGAGATGCGCCTGGTCTCGTATTGTCTGGTAATCAACAAAAAGTCCATTTTTGATTAAATGCCACTCTGAAGTTTTCACCCCGTCGTCATCATACCCGCACGTCGCCAGCGCATCAGGTTGAGTTTTGTCCGCTATCAAGTTCACGATGCTTGAGCCGAATTGTTCTTTGTTCAATTTATCAGTAGTTAGAAAACTTGTGCCGGCATAGTTCGCTTCGTAGCCGAGAGCGCGGTCAAGTTCTGTCGGATGCCCGACAGACTCATGGATGGTAAGCCAGAGATTGGTAGGATGAAGAATCAAATCCCGTTTCCCCGGCTCAACCGACTTTGCCGAGTGCTTTGCAACCGCATCTTCCGCCGCCATGCGGACATCATTCAATAAGAATGTTTCATCAACACATTCATACCCTTTGCCGATTGGCTCGGTGTAGCTGTTGCGGCTTTCAAATTTTCCCGTTTCTTTATTGACGGATGTAACAGTGAACGAGGGCCACATTCGTATCAACTCCTGTTCGATGTACGAACCTTCCGTTGATGCAAAAAACTTGTGTTCCTTTGCCATGTTCATTCGTGATGAGCAAAACGATGTGCCTTTCACCTTCAAGGCTTCTTCGTTGATGCGAAGAAGCAGTGCGACCTTGTCTGCAATCGGGACGGTGAACGGTTCTTGCTCGATTGGTGTTTTCCAGATATCCTGATAGGCGGGAACCTTTGCAAGCTGGACTGGCTCTTTTTGAATAGCTT
>SCUC01000579.1 GCA_004322375.1 Bacteroidota bacterium | reverse complement strand
GCGAGAGAGGGAACGAGAAATACAATGAACCAGCCCAAGCCGAAAAGAATCATCATGCGGTCAATGCGTTGCCTGTTGAAGACAACGAGAAGAAGAAATGCAACACAAATGCCAACACCCATTGCAAGAGAAACATTGTCAAAGGTTGCATAGGCTGAGAGATTGAAAGGAAAAAATGTTTTTCCAAGAATTTCGAACGGAACCCGGAGATTGGCAACAAAGGTTGTGAGCGAAAGAATTTGATGTTGCTCTTTGATTTGTGCAAGCGCTCCGTCGCGCAGGTACCACCAAGCTATCAAGACTATGATCCAGCTTGCAACGAGGGGGAATTGAGAGACTGATTGTTTTTTCTTCATAACGTTCGTGATGAAGAACCAGGCAAACAATGGAACGAACAACGCGCTTTCTTTCGTAAGGAGTCCGGCAAAAAAGAATAGCACATGAAGAGCGATGTATTTTTTTTGATTCGTTTCACTGTATAGTAACAACATATACAGGGAAGCGAACACAAAAACAGCTAACAGCGAGTCATTCCTTCCCGGTATCCAGGCGGTTGCTTGTGAAATGACGGGCAGAACTGCGAAGAGGATGCTTCCGGCTAAGGCAACTTCACGGTACGATTGAATTCTTTTCAAGACCAAAAATACTAAACAGCTTGCGATGATGTGCAGAAGCACATTGGTAATATGATACATTACCGGCTGCACGCCGCCAAGTTGCGCATCTATCATCAACGAAAGTGTGACGAGCGGGCGGTAATAATAATCGAAATATGGCATCTGGAAAATACGTCCAACATTACCGACGTAGGTAAGGGAATCCATATTGTTGACGATCAAAAAGTCATCATCGTATTGGGTAAAGCTAAAAAAGAACGTTGGACTGTAGATGAGAAAACAGAGAAGTGCAATCACCGCAAGAGATGCATTTCTATTTTCAGAAACCTTGCGATAGGTTTGTTCAAGCCAACTCAATGAATTTGGCTTCTTTTTTTCGTTTTCAGGCATTAGTGGCTTATGAAATAGTTCAAAATCGCTATAATATCACCCTTCTTCGATAAAAAAGCAATCCTGACACCTTTTTACTTTTTTAATAAGAATACTCTTGTAACTTTACCAGAATAACACTATAATTAAAGATATGTATGTCTTAACCTATGGATGATGAAAAAACTACAGTACTGATAGTGGATGACGATGTCACGTATGTCAGTCTTGTAAAATACTTATTAGATTCTTACAACACGCGTCAATTTGAAGTTCTATCCGAAAGCAGCGGTGATGCTGCGTTACGGACATTAAAAACTGTCCCTACCATAAAAATTGTCCTGATGGATTATTATCTTGGAGAAGAAACGGGGCTGGAAATCATACAGAAAATTAACGATGAGCATATTGACGTGCCTATTGTTTTTTTAACATCAAACAAAGACTATCGCGCGGCAGTTGATGCTATGAAATTCGGCGTTGTAGATTACATTCTTAAAGATACAACGATGGATATTGCTTTACCCAAAACAATCTTAAAGATTCTGGACAACGTTAAGATAAAGAAACAACGGGAAGAATTAGAGAAGCAAAATTTTTTATCGGAGAAAAAGACAGAAGCGATACGCGAGCTTGTTGTTACGATGTGTCATGAGTTTAACAACCCGTTAGCCGCAATCAAAATCAGCGCAGCGATTATCCAGCGACAAAAGATAGATGATGAGCAACGGTCTCTGATTCAACGGCTAAACACGAACATCATCTATCTCGAAAATCAGCTCAAAGTCCTTCGCGACATCAACATCGAAGAGCATTAGACCGGAAGCAGAATAATGCTCACTGTGTTCTTCCTTACCGCCTCCGTGAAAAACTATTTAACCAACAAACCAGCTCACCAATTAACCAGCTCACCAATTAACCAGCTCACCAACCAACCAGTTCACCTGTTAACCACTCTAAAACCCAAACCCAAGGCTGACCCTGTGCAAGCCGCCAACATTGCCTAGAGAGTTGAATCCATAGTCAATTGTGTACATATCGGTGCGGAAGCCTGCGCCGAGCGAAAGACCGGCTAATCCGGTACTGGTTCCGATTTTTAGTTCCCGCCGGCGTTCATTATTGTATCCAAAACGGAGTAAAACGCTTTCACTTGCTGTGAATTCAACTCCAACGATGAAGGAAGAGAAGCGATTAAAGAAGTCGTCATTCTGTTCGTTTAACTTTGTAAAGCCTACCATAATAATGGCAGGAACATGCTCCGGGTAAATGGAAGCTCCAATACGAACGTCGAGAGGCAAATCTTCTCTGGTATTGATGTAAGGGTCGAATTGCGAGCCAAGGTTAAGAATGCTTGTTCCAATGACAAAGCCATCGGGAGATACAACGTATCGCGCGCCAAGGTCAATAGCGCCCGCCGACGATTGATTGCCTGCTATAGATGAAAAAATAAATTTTGCGTTAATACCGTACTGAAAACCGTTTGGAAGCTCACCTCCATATCCGAAAGTCATCGCCAGATCGCCTGCACTGAATGTGCCAAGGTCTTGCCCTTCGTCCCCCGTCATTTGAAACTCGCCATAATTGACATAGAGCAATCCCGCTCCAACTGTTCCAAGGGAAGGTATGGTTGTCGCATACGATGCGTGTCCTGCATTGATATCGAGCAGGTGCTTGAAAAAACCGAATGACACCTTTTGAGAGGAGATTGTTGCAAGTCCTGCCGGATTGTAAAACAGGATATTGGGGTCATCGTTGATAGTGAGCATGTTTCCGCCCAACGCGCCGGCGCGTGCGCCCACGTCGTTGCGGAGAAAATCATAAGTTCCGCCGGCGAAGAGTGGAATCGTAGTAAGGAGTGCAAGCAGAAAAATAAATATTGACTGTTTCAAGATAATCATCTAATGTGTACAGGAAGTGAATTTTCAATGTAATAAAGGTACTCAAGTTGCCTGATAATAAATCAGGTATTTGAAACCGATGAATCGGTTTCATTTTATGAGTTCCATCTAGCCCACGACTTAAGTCGTGGGCTGCAAAATGCGTAATTCTAGAAATCGTAATAACTATTTCTTAAAAAAAGTTCAACTTAAGAAAGGTACTAAATAGAAAACGCAAAATCAAACATTGTAACATAATAGTGCGGTAGAGAATTCCCTCCGGGAGTTCCAATATGAGAAATGGAAGGAAATAGCGATGGGTATAAAAACCATCACTATTCATGGTTTATTGGAAAAACAAAATCATAAGCACATATTTTAACTTTTTGGGATTCCTTATTTCTCCTGACTAGTGTTTGAGAACCCTTTAAGTAGCGATGGGTTTTATACCCATCGCTACATTTTTACGCGTTATTGTCGGCAGAGTATCACCGTTTCGGTCCCGCCTTCACAACTTCCGGCGGGCAGCCTGCTTCGTATTTTTTGAAGTTTTCAATAAAGCGTGTGGCAAGCTCGCGGTATTTCTGCATATACGTTTCCTTGTTGCTCCATGCTTCTGCCGGATTGAGAACGCCCGGCGGCACGTCCTCGCACGTTTTTGGAACTTGAAATCCGAAGATAGGGTCGGTTGTATATTCAACGTTCAACAACTTTCCGCTTAAAGCTGCATTTAAGAGCGCACGAGTATATTTAATGCTAATTCGTTTTCCTATGCCATACGCTCCTCCGACCCAACCGGTATTCACTAACCAGCAATTTACGCCGTACTTGAGAATTTTACGCTTCAACAAATCGGCGTAGAAATAAGGGTGATGCACCATAAATGGCGCGCCAAAGCAGGTGCTGAATGTAAGCTCCGGTTCTTTTCCAAGTCCGACTTCCGTTCCGGCAATTTTTGACGTGTAGCCGGAGATGAACTGGTACATTGCTTGTTCGGGTGTGAGCTTTGCGATTGGGGGCATGACGCCTGAAGCATCGCATGTGAGCATGATGATATTTTTCGGGTGACCGCCCAATTTTTCCGGCACGGCATTCTCGATATATTCAAGCGGATAGGATGCGCGTGTATTTTCGGTTATCGTCGGGTCATCCAAATCTATTTTCCTGGATACAGGATCGAAGACAACGTTTTCAAGAATCGTTCCGAACTTTCTTGTGCAGGCGTAAATTTGAGGTTCTGCCGATTCCGAGAGACTAATGACTTTCGCGTAACATCCGCCTTCAAAATTAAACACTCCTTCATCGCTCCAGCCATGTTCATCGTCTCCGATAAGCCTTCGATGAGGATCAGCTGAAAGAGTAGTCTTCCCGGTTCCTGAAAGCCCAAAAAAGATAGCTGATTCTCCTTTGCTGCCGATGTTTGCAGAGCAGTGCATCGGCATGACGCCCTCGAGAGGAAGGAGGAAGTTTAAGATGGTAAAAATGGACTTTTTTATCTCTCCGCCGTATGCAGTATTGCCAATGATGCAGAGCTTTTGTTCAAAGTTCAATACTATATACGTGTTGGAAGCAGTCCCGTCAATTTGTGGGATTCCTTTAAAGCCCGGAACACAGACCACTGTAAAATCAGGAACATGACGGCGGTATTCTTCCAGTGTCTTTGGAAGAATAAACATATTCCGCGCGAAGAAGCTATGCCACGCAAATTCTGTTACGATGCGAATCGGGAGACGGTATTCCGCATCCGCCCCCGCGTAACAATCTTGCACAAACACGTCGCGTCCCTGCAAGTATCCCTGCATCCGGCTCCAGAGCTCATTAAATTTATCCTGACTGAACGGGCGGTTATACTCGCCCCACCAAATTTTATCCTCTGTTGATGCTTCACGCACGATGAACTTATCCGTTGCTGCGCGTGCGGTATGTTTTCCCGTATTCACTACAACAGGGCCTAATTGGGATATTCTGCCTTCGCCGCGAAACGCGATTTCTTCATACAGCGCTTCGGTTGGAAGATTCCAATAGACCTTTCGTAAGTCGGTCAATCCATGGTTGATAAGCCCGTAGTCGCATTTTAGCGATTGTGCTTCGCCTTCGGTTGGCGTTTTTATATTAAGTAAGTTGTTCATAACCAATCCCTCACAAGTTTACGTTCGCCAATGAAAATTTCTTTCGGTGCATTAGGGTCGAGCGCCCATTTGATGCGCTCAACTCCCTGCTTAATGTCCTTGATTGTTCCGCAATAGCTCAAGCGGAGATGTCCTTCCATTCCGAATTCTTTCCCCGGAACAGTTACCACCAAGGCTTTTTTTAGCAACATTTGACAGAGCGCAACCGAATCGTTGGAGTATGCCCTGAAATCGGGCAGGCAGTAAAACGTGCCGTCCGGCTTGGATATTTTTACTCCTTCAAAAGAACGAAGTTCTTGCACCATCACGTTACGGTTGTTTTCAATCATCAGGCGGAGGCTTTCAACGTTACTCTGAACTCCCATCAACGCGCCTTCAGCGGCAGCCTGCGTCAGCAACGCAGGGCAGGATGTGGTTTGTGCCTGAACGTTTATCATAATATTAACAATCGCTTTTCGCGCGACTACCCAGCCGATGCGGAATCCGGTCATGCCGTAGAGCTTTGATATTCCGTTAATGACGATAATGTTTGATGATTCGATATCCTTTGTTGTAAATTTGTAAGCTGAAATAGGAACTTTACCGTCAAACACAAGCTTGTGGTAAATATCGTCCATGATGAGGAAAATGTTTTTCTTCTCACAGAACTCTACAATTTCCGAAATGAATTGCTCGGAGTACATCACGCCGGAGGGATTGTTGGGGCTGTTGATGATGATTGCACGAGTATAGGAACTCATTGCTTGCTCAATTTCTTTCAGGCGCGGGTAAAATGTGCCGTCTTCCTGCTTTACAATGACAGGCACGCCGTAACACATTTTTATCATCTCCGGATAGCTTACCCAATATGGCGCGAGAACAATAACCTCATCTTGTGGGTTAAGAATCGTATAGAGCAAGTTGTATAACGATTGCTTCGCGCCGGCGGAGACAATGACGTTCTCCGGAGCGACAAGCCTATCGTAATGCTCTTCGGTATATCTGATGATTGCTTTTTTAAGCGATGGGATGCCGTCGGTAGGCGTGTATTTGACGTCGCCGGTAGAAAGCTTTGCGGCGGAGCTAAGGATTGCGTTGATGGGCGCTTTGTTTTTCGGCTCGCCCGCGCCTAAGTGAATCACTGCTTCGCCTTTTTCGCGCAGAAGCCGGGCTTCCTCGTTCAGCTTCAGCGTCGGCGATTCAGCGATGGACTTTGCCAGGGTGCTGAGGTTCATAGATTCTCCAGTAAGAGTGTTGGGTTCAGAAAGTTAGTATCAAGATGTACGATTTTGGATTTATGCATGTTCGAACAGGAAAAGAACGGGATAGCGTATCAACGAAGAACGCCTACGATGAGGGGGAAAGAACGATGTGGTGCCAGGATTAAATGAAAGTTACCAATTTTTTGCCAGCCAACCAAAAGATTTGAGGGGTTGCTTATGGGAGTTGTCTCAAAAGGTGTAGCCGCAACCTTCATGGTTGCTTTTCCAACTCAAAACCGCAGACATAAAGTCTGCGACTACACAATAACCGGGCTTTTGAGACAACCCCAACAGGGGAGGTAGCGAAAATCCAATACCATACTACTTCAATGATGTTCAGATTGCGAATCATCTTCCAAGTGAGA
>SCUC01000578.1 GCA_004322375.1 Bacteroidota bacterium | reverse complement strand
TTTCTCACGGGTCTTCTGTATAAGCCGTTGCCGCGTGTTTCCCTGTCGTCGTACATGCCGAAATCTGTTCCTATATTTCCTTCCAGGCTCCAGTAATTTGTGAATAACAGCTCGCCGCCAAGGCTAAGCTCGCGAAACAGGTTCGCCCCATCGAAATTTTCCCTGTCATGTGCGAACAGTCCGATGTTATAATTGCGAACGACCTCTGCCGGGGTGTTTTCGCGGTACGTAAGAGTCGCCACGCTTCCCCAATCATTCGGGCGGCGGAAGAATCCGACATCGTTGATGTTGAATTTTTTTGCGGTGTAATCGGCGTCAATAGACCAGAGCCAATGCTCGCCGCCGATTTTCGAGTACGTTATTCTACCTGCCGAACCGGTCACGCGCTCCATATCCTGATTGGTCGTATGGGTAATGCCGAGAAACCCGTCAAGCTGGTACGTGCTGGTATCGAATTTCAAGTTCCAGTCTAGCCCGCTGGTGAACGCGGGATACCGTCCGTTTTTTTCGACGGAAGTTACAATCCATCCCACGTTGGAATTTTCCATGACATCTTGCTTCAAGCGGAGGACATTGTAGTGGGCAAACGGCTCAACAACTTGCTCCGATGTGGTATTGGTTGTCCGGTCAAGCACGGTAGCGTTTTCTTCTTCCGTAATTGCTTGAAGAATGCCGACAGAAAGTCCCGAATTAGTCTTCCCGGTAATTTTCGCCGCGCCCAGGATTGTGACGCTTGAGGGGAGGTCGGTTATGATTTCATTGCTTGAAAGCGAAACGTCGCCAGGGTCTAACGCGCGCCCCACTCTTCGTGAATAAAACATCCCCGGACCAAAATCGCCTCCGAATGTTGAGAAGTGAATAATCTGCGTTCCTTCAATGAAGAACGGGCGTTTTTCAGGGTAAAACGTTTCAATGGTTGTTAAATTTAACACTGCAGGGTCGGCTTCCACCTGACCGAAATCCGGGTTGACCGTTAAATCGAGCTTGAAGTTTGAGGAAATTCCATACCGTAAATCGAAACCGGCATTGCCGAAGAATTCCTCCTGCCGTTGCCGCGCCTGCGAAGCGGGCTGGTATGTCTGCTGTGCCACAACGAACGGAAGCAGCTCAACGTGGCGTGTAACGGGAAGGTTTGCCAATCCTCGTAAATGCCCGAACCGCGAAACAAAGCCGCTCTGGCTTTTCGGGGTGAATGCCCACCAATCTGATTCTTGCTTGCGGCTAATGTAGCGGAAGAAGTTAATTCCCCAATCATGCTCGCCTGCACCGGTTTCTTCCGATTTATACCTGAGAACATGGAAAGGAATTCTGATTTCGGCAGACCAGCCGTTGGGAAAAATCGTTGTTTCCAAATCCCACACGGCATCCCATGAGGCATCTTCATAGTTCGCGTCGTCGAACTGGAGGATATCAACCTTAACGCCGGCAGGGTTGAAGGTGAATTCAAATGCGGTTTGGTGGTCGTGGTAGGAATCAATGCGAATGGAGCCGTTGTCGTATTCTATTTCGTTGTCGCGGCGCGTTAAGCGTGAGACGATTTTCTGCGGCTCTGAGTCGTAAAACATGCAGCCGAAATAGAGCGCGTCATCGTCGTAGAGGACGCGAATTTCCGTTTTCTCGGAGGCGGGCTTGCCCTCGGATGGGTCGCGCTGGGTGAACTCGCTTGCGGGTTCCGCGTTGCTCCAGGCTTCATCAGTGAGAATCCCGTCAATAGCGGGGGCAGCCGCAACGCGAACGGCGCGAATAGTTTGCGGGTTATCGCCTGCACGCGCAAGCATGGCGAGCAGCACAAGGCAAAGAACGGAGGCTATTGTTTGGCGCATAAGTACATTTTCGAATTTTGGAAACGTTAAACATAGCAAAAATTGGAGTGATTAGCAATTGAAAAAAGTAAAAAACGTTGATAACAATATCCTATCAACCGCCTCATCTTTTTTTTCTAACGGCTTGACGCAAAGCTGTTGATTGGCATGGTTATTATGGATACAATACCATACCATAATTATCTAGCTTGTTATGCTCATAGTTCAATTTCGTTCATTCTTTTATGTGTTGGTTGTTACATTGATGTGTTGCAATCATCTCATAATGTTTGCGGCAACCATCCCCGACGCATTGCAGAAAAAATTAGTGCTTCTTCGACGGGGAGAAACGCTTCCGGTTATTGTGAAATTTTCACAACGTCCGAATTTTTCTCAGTCGAAACGAAACAGGAAATCGGCGCCTGAAGTTATTCGCCATTTGAGAAGCATTTCCTCTGAGAGCATCACGAAGCTGAACGCTGTGCTTGAGAAGCAGGGATACAAGGGAAGAATGATTCCGCTCTGGATTACAAACAGCATCGTTATTGAAGTAACAAAGGCAGTTGCCGATACACTTGCGCAGCTTCCGTTTGTCGAAAGCGTGATTGAGGATGAACGGATTGCTCTTCAGGGTGAGGCGTTCGCGGATGTTGCCCCGTATAAGCCGGAAGGATATAATCCCGGCTGGAACATCGGCAAAATTAGGGTTGACTCCGTCTGGATGCAATACGGGATTAAGGGAAGCTGTATCGTAATCGGCTCGATGGATACCGGCGTTGATACTGCTCATCCTTCAATAGCGACAAAATGGAAGCGCGGTTCGCGCGCGTGGTTCGATGCAATCAGCGGAAAAAGCAACCCGTATGACGATGATGGACATGGGACGCATACCTCAGGCACGCTCGTCGGGGGCGATGGACCGGGACCCGATACGAATGATATAGGAATTGCCTACGGCGCGAAGCTGATTGCGGCGAAGATGCTGACAAGCGGCTTTTCTACAATTTCACAGGTAACGGCTGCTGCGCAATGGATGCTCGATCCGGACAGCAATTCAGCGACGAACGATTTTCCTCAAGTAATTAACAACAGCTGGTTTTCCAACACGCGAGGCTCTACATGGTTTGCGGATGCGGCAGCAGCGTGGAGAGCGGCGGGAATTATTCCCGTCTTTTGCGCTGCAAATTTTGGGCCCACAACTTCCTCTACCCGCTCGCCCGGCGATTATGCGACGTGTATCAGTGTCGGCGGGACGAACTTATCCGATAACCGGTACAGCTCGACTTCCGTTGGACCATCTCCTGCAGGTTCTCCATTTCCTTCCGATAGAAGAAAGCCCGATGTCTCTGCGCCCGGGGAAGGAGTTCGTTCTGCCAAGCGGGGCGGCGGCTTTACGAATTCGAGCGGCACTTCAATGGCAACGCCTCACGTCACCGGAACCATTGCTCTCATGTTACAGGCAAATCCAACGCTTACGTATGATGAAGTATTTGATATTTTAAAAACAACGTCTGTTGATCTCGGTGATACGGGGTATGATTATGTTTTCGGTTACGGGCGTATTGATGCTCTCAACGCCGTTCGTGAAGCACTTCGACGTCGTATTGAAGTTATCCCGGTCGGAACTCCTGCAACAAGCGAGACCGGTGATAGCGCGCTAATTTCAGTCAGCCTTCGAGTTTCACCCCTCTTTCCGGTGAAAATATCGTTTTCGCTTTCGGATACGACTGAAGGCGTAATCGCTTCAGGCGGCGAGCTGGAATTTTTGCCGGGCAACTGGGATATAGCTCAGGCTGTTCTTGTTCGAGGATTGCCGGACTCGGTAGAGGATGGGAATGTTACGTATTCGTTGATTGCCGAAACGCGAAGCGAGGATACGCTCTATAATAATATAACGGCGAGAGTAACAATGCTCACCAATGACAATGCCACGATTGCTTCTATCGGTGAGGGGTCGTCAACGCCGCAGAAAATTGTTCTCTATCAGAATTATCCCAATCCATTTAATCCTGCTACTGATGTGCGATATGAGATACGGGGTGTGAGCTATGTTACTCTTAAAGTGTTTGACGTCTTAGGGAGAGAAGTCGCAACGTTAGTAGATGAGTTTCAGGCTTCGGGTTTCAAGTCGCAGGTGTGGGATGCAAGCGGGTTGCCGGGCGGGGTATATTACTATCAGCTGAGAGCGGAGAGTATAGAGCAAGGAGGAAGATTTATGGAGACGAAGAAGATGTTGCTTTTGAGATAAGGAAATACAATTTCCAAAAACAAAACCATACCATATTGAAGGTATGTGTGTTCTTTCCTGGAATGTGGAGAGCGATGTGGTGTAGGTTTTGAGGAGCAACGGGTGTAGGAGCAAGATTCAGGATACAGGATGACACGCGTCGTTCGGTTTTTCGTTTATTGTCTATTTTCTTTGTAAGTTACCGTTCCAGAAATGGTCGTTGATACGTTACTCATATCGCACATCTTGCATTCTTATACTAACTTCGCAATCCCATGATTCCTCTTCGAGACACTAATCCTTCACAAACGACGCCTGTTGTAAATTATCTCATTATCGGGCTGAACGTTCTGGTATTCGCTACGCAGTTCTTAATGGGAGATTTTGGCGAGGAGCTTTATTATTATTTCGGCGTCGTTCCCGCACGGATTACAGGAGCAATCGAATATGGAGATGTCGCGCCAATTTCCTTCATTACGTTATTCACCTCGATGTTCCTGCATGGCGGCTTGTGGCATTTACTCGGCAACATGCTGTTTCTCTACGTGTTCGGGGATAATATTGAAGACAGGCTCGGACATTTCCGTTATCTCGTGTTTTATCTCATCGCAGGCATTGCCGCGGCGGGCACACAGGTTTTCATCAACCCTGCATCGGAAATCCCGATGGTAGGAGCGAGCGGCGCGATTGCCGGTGTGCTGGGAGCGTATATTTTGTTGTATCCGACAGCGCGTATTTCCACCCTTATCCCGTTGATCATAATTTTCCAGGTGATTGAACTGCCCGCGTTTATTTTCCTTGGTCTCTGGTTTGCGATGCAGATTTTCAGCGGCGTGATGTCTCTTGGGATTGGAGGAGATGCAGGAGGCGTCGCGTGGTGGGCGCATATCGGCGGCTTCGCCGCAGGAGCGGTGATGCTACCGGTGATGAAGAAACGAAGACGGTGGTAGAAAATAAAAGACCTTCAAGGTTTTCAAAACCTTGAAGGTCTAACAGTATTATTTTTTAAGTTGCAGCTTGCACAAACAAATTGGTTTCCAATGAGAACTATGCACTTGAGAGATTCAAAAGCATATTGTCATACCCGCGAAGGCGGGTATCCAATCATCATTTGTAGAATCCGAAAGAATTATTGGATTCTCTACGAGTCATTGACCTGCTTTCGCAGGAATAACAACGCCACATTTTGCATACCTGAGAAGGTAAGCATCGTTCCAAAGCGGAAGAAATATCTGTAATCGCAATTAGTGTGGGCTGCTGATATGTTACAGCTTCAGCTTCGCGATATTCGCTTTCACTTCATTGGCGGATTTGTGAAGCGCCGCTTTTTCCTCATCGGTGAGAGGCACTTCAACAATTTGTTCCATGCCTTTCTTTCCCAGCTTAACGGGAACGCCGATATAGGTATCGTTCAAGCCATACTCGCCCTGGCAATAAGCTGCGCAGGGAAGGATGCGCTTTTTATCTTTTACGATTGCTTCCGCCATTTCTACTGCCGCGGCAGAAGGGGCGTAATACGCGCTTCCGGTTTTGAGGAAATTAACAATCTCGATGCCGCCGTTGCGTGTTCGCGTGACGAGCTTATCAATCGTTGCCTGGTCTGTAAAGGCGGAGAGAGGCACGCCTGCAATGGTCGTATATCGAACGAGCGGAACCATGGAATCGCCATGCCCGCCGAGAACGAGAGCTTGAATGTCTTCCACTGAAACGCCGAGCTCCATCGCGATAAATGTTCGGTAGCGCGCGGTATCGAGAACGCCTGCCATGCCGATAACGCGATGCCGGTCAAAGCCGCTTGCCTTGTATGCGACGTAGGTCATAACGTCTAACGGGTTAGAGACAACAATGAGGATAGCTTTCGGGGATTTCGCGGCAACTTTTTCCGTAACATCCTTGACGATTCCCGCGTTTGTTTCTTGCAGCTGTTCGCGGGTCATGCCCGGCTTGCGGGCAATGCCTGCGGTAATGATGACGATATCCGAGCCTGCAGTTTCGTCGTAGCCGTTGGAACCAATGACGCGGGTATCGGTTCCTTCAATCGGGGCAGACTCATACATGTCGAGCCCTTTGCCCTGCGGCACTCCTTCGATGATGTCAACGAGGACGACTTCGTTGGCAAGTTCTTTATCAACGATGCGCTGCGCTGCAGTTGCACCGACATTTCCTGATCCTACTACGGTAATTTTCATGTTCGATTCCTTTCAGTGTGTAATTGAGTTGATTCCCGCCGGAGGCGGGCAAGAGTTAATAGTCGGCTCTATCGGTCGGCTAATATTGTTTTTCTGATACCCTTGTGCGGGGCGTGAAGCTCATAGTGAGAAAATAAAAAACCCGCTTTCATCACAGGGGTGATTGGAGCGGGTATTTCAAAGAACGAGTAGAGCTGATGGTTACTCGGAGAGTACGCTGACTTCGTGTCGTCCTTTCCCGAACCGCTTGAAGTTGACGACGCCGTTAGAAAGCGCGAACAACGTATCGTCGCTGCCGATGCCGACATTGCTGCCGGGCGAGAAGCGCGTGCCGCGCTGGCGAACGATAATGCCGCCCGCGTTAATTTTTTGACCGCCAAAGACTTTCACGCCTAGACGCTGGGCATTGCTGTCGCGGCCGTTTTTCGAGCTACCACCACCTTTTTTATGTGCCATAAAACTTTCTCCTATCCAATCTTTGTTATTTCAACTTCCGTGTATTGCTGACGGTGACCGCGACGGAGGCGGTACCCTTTGCGTTTCTTCTTCTTGAATACGATGATCTTGTCATCTTTCGCGTGTCCTAACACTTTAGCTTCGACGGAGAGACCTTGCAATGTCGGGGTACCGACCTTCACGCCGGTGTCATCCGCGACTAAAAGAACGCGATCAAACGTCACCATCGAGCCTGCTTCCTGGGCAAGCTTAGGGACAAAAACTTTTTGAGCCGGGGATACTTTATGCTGTACACCGGCAATGTCAACTACTGCAACCATGCTGATTTACCTTAGAAATGCTTAAATTTACTTAAAAAGCGTACTAATAGTACAAAAAATCGCGTTAAAATCAAAATTACTGCAACAGAGTAAAACAGGAAAAAAACAGGGGAGGAATAAGAACGAGAAAGGAAGGAGGTTCTTCTTGCTTGGGGTATTGTCAAGCCATTTTGAAGGAGACTCTTTATCGGCGGCGCTTTATCTGTCAATAACGATGCACCAGCAAATCAAAATCTTAGTAGTGATGGACATTTCTTCCCTGTTTGAGAAAGTCAAAATAAATTCATATTTTATATGCTCAGGAAACATTGACACGTTAATCTCAGTATTACGCGGAGAAACGTTTCTACGTTGCCTGACTTATCTGACAGAATTTCAATACAATTAACCTGCCCAGTAGCTCAACTGGATAGAGCATCAGCCTACGGAGCAATTTCCATTTTTCCAAACTAAATCCCATTCAATGATTTTACGCTATTTGAAACGGGGCTGTGTCCATTTTGTGCCAGCCCCGTTCAATTTTAGTGTGCTTTTAATTTGTTTATATCTTTTCGAAGAGTATCAAGTGTAGTCTTACTGTAGATCGGGCATGTCGGATAGTATCCGCGCAGATATGTCGCTTCATCCCGAAAAGTATATCAATAAAGTAATTACCATCAAGGGGATGGAAAGATTAAAATCCAGAGCGGTCCGTCACCCCCAATACGTGGGAATCAATCACAACAAACAACCGGAAGAATGTATCTGGTATCAAGGAGAACAATAATATGAACGAAACTCGATTCACGCGGCAATTGGATGTCTTCGACCCGGCACAAATCAGTATGTCTGTTACGATTATCGGAGCCGGAGCGACGGGGAGCTTTACCGCGCTTACGCTTGCAAAGATGGGCGTCCGTAATATCTCGGTGTATGACTTCGATACGGTTGAAGAACACAATCTTCCGAATCAATTCTATCGCACATGCGACCTTGGCAAACCGAAAGTCATCGCGCTTCGGGAAATCATTGAACAGTTCGAAGGAATAAGCATCATTGCAAGGAATGAAAAGTACAAAGGTCAACGATTACAGGGAATTGTCATAGTAGCTGTTGATTCAATGGATACCCGTATTCATATCTGGAAGTTTGCAAAGCAAAACCCTGATGTGAAGCTATTTATTGATTCACGGATGGGATTAGAGGTAATCCGTCTTTATTCTTTCGATCCAAACGATTTCTATGGATGTAAGGAATACGAATCAACCCTGTATCCATCCAGTGAGGCAATTGAAGTCCGATGCACGGCGAAAACCATCATGTACACCGTTCTTTCGATTGCATCGCTCTTATCCAATCAGGTCAAGAAGTTTCTGACAGGCGAATTACTGAAGAAAGAGCTTCTCTTCGACCTGAAAACTGTTACACTAATTTCTTAACGAGAACGCCGTCGGCAAAACAAGCAGAAAACAATCATTCGAAGCTGCTTTGGATGCGTTGACGGCTTCTCTCTATAATAGAGGAGATTCTATGATTTCATTAGAAGAGGCTCTTACGAAACTGAAAGAAGGAAAGCGGCTTGAACTCAAGTTCTATCTTGCCGGAGGTCTCTTTTCGCGGCACGAGCTTTCGCTTGATAACGGGATGATTGTGGATTTTAGCTATGTGGATGATTCCACGACAATGACAACCATCAAAGAATATAAGCGGGGATTTTACGGGAGAGCATTCAAGAAGCAACACGTACAATTAGAGGAAGAATATTCATGAACATTAACTGGAGAAAGGTGTTGATTGGGGCTGAACGGGTGTTACGAATAATCCGTAAGAGCTTGCCAACCACGGAAAGCACAAACAGACATGGGAAACATCATTCGGATCATAATCATCATAACAAAGAAAAGGTAACGCATGACATTCATAGATGAGCTTCTTGCAGAAACCGAACAGCGCGAGCTTCAGGTGAATAAGGTGCGGGCAGATCAGCTGCTCATGGCGATAACTATTCTCGAAGGCAAAATGGATGATGTGAATAAGCTGTGCGATGATGAGATGCAAATCATCGAATCATATCGTGAATCAGAGATTGCAAAGCTGGAGAAGAAATGCTCGTGGCTTGCCTGGAATTTGGAACAGTTCATCCGCTCGACAAACGAAAAGACTATCAAGCTTCCACACGGTGCAATCAAATTGCGTCTTGGACGGGACAAAGTAGAAGTTTCAAATATGGAGGTGTTTCTAAGAAGGCGTCAACGTTAGGTTTCTTAGAAGCTATTCCGGAGTCCTATGAACCGGATCTGCAAAAGATTAACGAGTACATCAAGGTAAAGAAAACAATTCCGGATGGAGTAACACATACTCCAGCCAAAACCAAATTTTCATACACAACATTGAAAGGAGAACCAAATGCCGGAAAAACAGAATCCTCCGAAGCTGGAACTGCAACTGAACGAGTCGGCGAAGCTGAAGCTGTTGAAAGATAAGTGCTATGAGGGAAGCAGTTCCTATGGCACATACTACCTGTATTCAGTAGAACAAGAGGGTGTGGAAAAGGCTTTCTTCGCTCCGGTGGAAGTCCATCAGCAAATCGTTCAACACAGATTGAAAGCCGGTGATGAATTCAGGTTATCCAAGGTAGCCGGACAGAACGGAAAGAAGATTACCGGACAATTGATCTTTGAGTTGGAACAGAAGGCAGTTGCTCCACAACAGTTGCCAACCAACGGTAACGGTCAACTCAAGAAAGATGATCTGAGAGAAATCATGCGTCTCTGTATTGCCGATGCAATTGATATTACAAAGTCGTTCGGCAATGTTCCCTTCCAGAACGAAGATATCCGGGCTATTTCTTCATGCCTATTTATTGCCCGAACACGTAACATCTAATATCGAAAGGAGATTTACTTGATTACAATTATTAACGCCGCAGACGAAGAGTATGAACTCGAACAACTTGATGTTGTCGGACCGACTCTTGCTGTTTGCAAAGAAAATGGAATCATTTTCAATCATCAAACGGTGTATTCGGAAAAGCTTGTTCGTCCGAAACATTCTATCGAGGAGGAAACAAAGCATGTTTTACAGTTGGTTGAGGGTAAAGAAGTTGTTCTTTGCTTGAATGCCAACGGAATGTTTGCTGATTATGCCGATACCTGGGATGAGCTTGGCGATATGGATGAAGAGGATTGGTATTACGAAGGGAAAGTAATTTCAGTTCAAGAGAGCCAATTACAACTTGAAACTGAAGATGAAAAGGCTTTCTGGATACCCTTCAAACACCTTGACACCATTGAACTTAGCGGTTCGTCGGAGCCGTATGAGTTTGAGGGAGATTGATTTAAAGTGGGGAAAGGAGCAACCGGGAGTGGTTGCTCCTTAGCTTACATTGTTTGCCTATTTCTCTGATTTTCAATACACCGGTTGTATTTTGTCTAATACACTACAGTGTTTGGTAACTGAAGGTATCGCACATTATTAAAACTTAAACTTTATAATCATCATTAATTCTTCAAGCTTATCTACTTCCGGCGGAACAGACATTTCAAAGGAGACGCCAAGTTCAATGTTTGCATTGTTTCCTCGACACAACTTCCATTCATCAATCCTTGATAAATTTGTGTCACTTCCATTAATTTTTATTAAATAAGAATCAGGGTCGTTCTTTACCTTCGCTACAAACATCACATTTTCAATGGCGGCATCAATAGTCTGTGCCATATAAGGTAATCTGGATTTATCAATTATCAAGTCAACGACGCCATTTTTCTTTAACAAATGCCACTCGTTTGGCAAGTCGTGCTTCATGTTCAAGGCAAGGTGTACTCCTGTTTGGCTGAGTTGCTGCTTTATATCAGCCAAACGTTCTTCTAAGGAAGTTACTGCTGATCCACGCAGTGTTGAGCCTCCTTCTCTGGCTGTATATTTTATATGCAGGATTACATCAGAAATAGAATTGTAATCGAATTGCCTTACTTCTTTCGGAAGTTCGAGACGCCAGGAACTTATTGCCCCGCAGCCCTCAAAAGGAAGATAACGTTCATCTCTGAAATTCAATTCAAACATGCCGCTGTCGTTTTGCGCATTGCTGGCGGCAATGGATTGAATCGCGCCAACATTGTAAACAAAACGCTCATCGTTGCCGGGGTCTTCGGGATACCCGGTTGCTGCAAGATTATCGGGATTCGTGTTTTTTCTATATTTATTGCCGACCAAAGAGAGCTTTGCGCTCACCGAAGTATAAGGACCTGCAATACAAGGCAAACTCACGCTCACGGATTTTATTCTTCTGAAATATTGCCCGGGATGGTCCATATCATACAAAACTTCCGGCGCTTCAAAATCACATACACCCGTTGCCCTGAGTTTTATCAAAGCCAATGGATCCAACAGAGAAAGAGAAATATGCTTTGTAATTTCATATTCCCTTTTGTTCTTATCCAGATAGCTGGTTTCCATGCGTTTGATGTCATGGATTAGATGGTCTGCGCTTTGCAAGCCTTTC
>SCUC01000577.1 GCA_004322375.1 Bacteroidota bacterium | reverse complement strand
GGTGTGGGAGCGGAGGAGCAATGGAGTAGAGGAGCGAGGGGGCTTTTACTTGCCACGAACTCGCAGGCGAGTGGCAAGTATCACTGTGTTTTATTCACAAATGAACTTTCCATTCCGTTTTATATTTTTCATTAACTTTTGGAAGCGTTCTTCCTTCATTTGTTCAGGGGTGAGTTCAATTGCGCCAGATGCAAGTAAATCTTCTTCCATCTCTTTTAAACCCCATTCAGAAGCATGCTTGAGAGGCTTTCTATGTTGCGTCTTTATGCGCCGAGGCATTAGATAAAAATTTTCTATTTACTTACTTACATGCGTTTGATGCTTCATCTTGCGCCGCACAACAGCAATAAGAATTATTCCAATACCAAGAGTAATCGCTTCCAATATGATGAAATTGTCCATGATCATTATCTCTCGAAATGATTTGTACCATACAAAATTTCCTTTTTACTATCAAGAGTAACATTGGAATGTTAATGAGAATTGATGATTCTACAATTTTGCTCAGTAGAAGCCAATGGTTGAGCTATTCTATTTTGTTGGATTCTTCAAAATATTCCCTCCCCACCACAAAAAAACATCTTACCCGATTGTAAAGACGAATCCCTCTAATAGCTTCCTATAACCTATTATTTTACATCATGTTACAGCGTTATGGCGATTTTGACATTGAAATATCACTTTTCTTAAAAATCAATAAATAGAGGTTTTTTGAAGAAATTCCTTGACAAATTGCTGAAATTTTGTATATTTGAGCGGTTTCTATTTTATCATTTTTTGAATGACAAAGAAAAGCAACAGGTTTCTCTCAGGTAAAAGCATTGAACGAAAGCCAATTCCAAAGAACATTGGAGTTGTTGATTTAGTTGAACATTATTTTAATGCGTACAATGCGGCTCGATTGAGAGAAGCTTGTCAGCTTTTTACGCAAAAGATGCTTGTGCCTGAATCAACCGTTGGAATGAGCATTACCGGAGCGTTAACGCCTGCAGGGTTAGGCGGAACGTGCATCGTTCCGCTTATGAAAGCGGGTTTGGTTGATTGGATTGTAAGCACAGGCGCGAATTTGTATCACGACACGCATTTTTCAATCGGTCATTCATTGCATCGCGGCTCGCCATACGGTGATGATAAGGCATTGAGAAACGCGGGCGTCATTCGTATTTATGATATTTTGTTCGATTATGAGGTATTGCTTTCAACGGATGCTTTTTTTAGAAGCATTTTGCGGCTTGAGGAATTTCAAAAAGAGATGGGTACGGCTGAACTACATTACCGGATGGGAAAATACGTAGCAGAACGTGAAAAAGCGCTTGGCATAAAGCACAGCAGTATGTTATCGGCTGCATACAAGTATGGCGTTCCAATCTATACATCGTCTCCCGGCGATAGTTCTATTGGAATGAATATCGCTGAAGTTGAGCTAACCGGAGGAAAAATCAGGATTGATGTGCTTCTCGATGTGAATGAAACCGCATCAATTGTTCTTGCCGCAAAGAGAAGCGGTGGAAAAAGCAGCGTGGTTCTCATCGGCGGCGGTTCTCCGAAGAATTTTGTGCTGCAAACAGAGCCGCAAATCCAGGAAGTGCTTGGGATTAACGAAAAAGGGCATGACTATTTCCTGCAAATAACCGATGCGCGCCCCGATACGGGCGGACTTTCCGGCGCAACGCCCGGTGAGGCAGTAACATGGGGCAAAGTTGACCCCGATTCGCTTGGCGATGCAGTGGTTTCGTATCTCGACTCAACTGTTGCTCTGCCGATTATGACATCATACGCGCTGGCAAAAGTGAAACCCCGGAAATTAAAGAAATTGTACCACCGCCGCGAAGAATTTATGTCGTTGTTAAGCGGTGAATATCAAAAGGCAAAAGCTAAAAAAAGCAAGTTAAAAAAATAACGCCAGCCCACAACTTCAGTTGTGGGTGGTCATACAGATTGTTTAAATTAAACATTCACCCCCGGATGGTACTAACACCTGAAGGGACATCATTCAACAATAAAGCAAGGAGTCAAAATGGGTAGATTCAATGAATTGCGTGACTTACTCGGCACGTTTGAAAAGGACTTTGTCAAGTTTTACGAGAAAGGAAACAAGTCCGCAGGAACGCGCGTTCGCAAGCACATGAACGAGCTAAAGCGGAAAGCTCAGGAAATCCGCATGGAAGTTCAGCAAATGAAAGCGACTTCCCCCGGCGGCGACGAGCCGGCAGCGCAGTAATTCTCATGCAGACTCCCGTCCTCTCTATGCAGGACGGGAGTCTCGCTCGGAGAAGCTGGGGTTTTTCTTCTCCTCACACAGCGCTTCGCATCTTCTCTCCCACAAAAATTTTTTTTGAGATGAAGAAACGGGTGTATTGTCTTTTTTTTATCCTGCCATTGAGGTTATCAAGACCATGAATACATTATCTCCCGGAAACACGCGTATCATATTACTCATAGTTACTATCATTTCGTTTTTTGTTATTGGTTTTCAGCAAGGCGCTGATTACCGCACACTGCATTTCAATTCTATTGTTGTGGATACCCATAACGATGTTGTGCAGCGTATTCTCAACGGGGAGGATATTTCATTCAGAACGAAGCACGGGCATTCCGATTTGCCCCGTTTTATTGAAGGGGG
Source organism: Bacteroidota bacterium (assembly GCA_004322375.1). Classification (GTDB taxonomy): domain Bacteria; phylum Bacteroidota; class Ignavibacteria; order UBA10030; family SZUA-254; genus FW602-bin19. The sequence goes on along the minus strand of SCUC01000577.1, from coordinate 13,561 downwards.
ATTGGACATCGAAATGTTTTCCATCTGGGTCCCGCCGGAGAAAACTTCCCGCTCGTATTTCGAGCAGGCAAACGAGCAGATTGATTCTATTATGAGCTTTGTCCAACGGAATCCCAAACAGGTTGCTTTTGCTGCAACTTCGGATCAGGCGCGCAAAGAGGCGATGAACGGAAAATTTGTCGCCATGCTGGGAGTGGAAGGGGGCTACCACATCGGCAACGAGATACGCAATCTTGAGCATTTTTATAATCGCGGTGTGCGCTATATGACCCTGACATGGAACAACAGCACGGATTGGGCAACCTCCGCATCCGATGAAACGGATACTTCCTTACATCTCAAGCATATAGGGTTGACTGAATTAGGCAAAGCGATTGTGAAAAAAATGAACGAGCTTGGAATGATGATAGACGTCTCCCACGTAGGCGAGCAGACATTCTGGGATGTTATGAGCGTTACCACAAAGCCTGTCATTGCTTCTCACTCTTCATCGTGGACAATACGTCATCATCGAAGAAACTTGAAGGATGACCAGCTCAAGGCGATTGCGAATAACGGCGGTGTGGTCTTTATCAATTTCCTGCCTTCGTTTATTGATAGCACGTACCCGGCAAAACGGGCGGCATTGGATAAAAAGTTCAAACCTCAAATTGATTCGCTGCGGGAGGCATACAAAGGTGATGAAATCGTCGAAGATATGCTCATCACGGAAATGCTTACCGATGAATTCAAAAAAATCCGCCCGTCATTGAGCGTGCTGATGGAGCATTTTGATTATGTTGCAAAGCTCATCGGCGCCGACCATGTCGGCATCGGCTCGGATTTTGACGGCATCACCGTTACTCCGTTAGAGATGGATGACGTTACCTACCTTCCCAACATCACCCGCGAACTGCTGAAACGCGGATACTCCGAAAGTGATGTCAAGAAAATTTTGGGAGAGAACTTTTTACGCGTGCTTAGAGAGGTGGAAAAGAAATAACAGTTTGATGCTTGATGCTGGATGTTTTTAGGTGATAGGCTGTTATGGGATGTGAGATTTGAGATCTGCGATGTGGGTAGCATAGAGCGTTGAGCATTGAGTAGTGAGTAAAATTTGATTTTGGGAGGAAGTTCTAACTCCCGACCAACATTTTTTGTGGAGTGATGGAGTAACGGAGTGTTAAATGGGGGGTACAAGATGTATGATATGAGATATGTGATGTGCGATTTGGGATATGGGCAGTATAGAGCATGGAGCGTTGAGCAGTGAGTAAAATTTGATTTGGGAGTGAATTCCCGCCTTTGGCGAGGTTTGTCAATGACGACATACTCCCGACCATAAATTTCTTGTTTCATTCCGCTCCCGACAGCCTACCTACGGTTCGCCTACGGCTCGTAGAGTAGAACGGCTCATAGAGCGTCCCCGCAGTCGGAATAGACCTTCAAGGTTTTAAAAACTTTGAAGGTTTTGTGTTTTAAACGTGATTTTGAGAGAGAAAAAATGTATCTTTGAAGAGAAATGCCTTCTAAATTATAGGTATTGCATGTCGGAAATAAAAGAACAGATGGTAAAAATAATCAAAGAGCAGCTGGACGACAGCTCGTATGATGAAATCCTCCGCGAACTTGCATTTGCTCGTATGGTTGAGCGCAGGCTTGTAGATTCTGATGAGAAACAACTAATCAGCAAAAACAAAATATGACATCATGTTAAAACAAATAACATAACCATAGGACAAATCTTATTTATTGAGGTATGAGAGAAATTGATAAAATATTACAACAATTAGAACAAGATATCCGAGGAGGAAAATATAGACATATTGAAGCGGATAAATTAGAGCTCAAAGATCTTTCCTCAGGGCTTGGTTGGGATGAATTGTACAAAACTATTTGCTCCTTTCTTAACACTAGGGGTGGAATAGTAATCATAGGGGTGAGGGAAGATACCAAACTGAAACAATATAAATTTACTGGATTTGATTTGGCAAATAGTGATAAGCTGAAGGAAATCACAAATCAGTATGTTGACAATTCTGGAGTCCCGTTCGATGTAACAGAATACGTCAGGCGAGATTTAATTGAAGTCATCAGGTTTTTAGACGGCAACATTTGTTTATTGTTTGTGGAGAAACTTCCTGAAGAAAAAAAATATATAAAATGGAAGAAAAATAGAATAGCATATGAACGTCAAATAGATGGCGATCATAAAATTTCATTGAACAAAATTAAAGCTCAGGAAGAATTAAAGTCTGAATTACAGAAAGCCCGTGAATTGCAATTTGTCCCCAATTCGACAATGGCAGATTTAGATGTGGATAAGTTAAATGAGTACATAGTTCGATTAAATAAAGATGTCAAAGTAGAAACGTTGAAAGCAGACATACAACAATCGCTATCATTTTTAACAAGAAAAAGATTTGTGAGAGAAGGTAGCCCTACTCTTTTAGGGATGTTGGTCTGCGGGAAATATATTTATGATTTTGTTGGTGGCAGATGTCAACTTGATTGTTATGTAAATACGGGGAGCGAAATTGCGGATGAAAAAAAAGTCTTAAAGGAAAATATTGTTCAACTCATGGAAAGTGGAATTGCGTTTGTGTTCAGTAATATCTCCACTGGTATAAGTGTAGAAAAAGGGGGTACTACCACATTTGAATTTCCCGAACGTGTAATACGAGAGACCATCAATAACGCATTAACTCACAGAGATTACAGTAGTGACAGGTTTACGAACATAACTATTGTTCCTCACAAGTACATTGAAATCCGAAATGCGGGTAAGTTCAGGCAAGAACAAATTTTAAGAATTGACAAAAATATTCCAGTTCGTCGAATAATTCCTATTCCAAAAGCACAAAATCCAAATCTTGCGGATGTCTTAAAATCGTATGATCGATGGGAAGGAAAGGGGTGGGGGATGTCATCTCTTATTAATTTTGCACTGGAAAACGCTATAGACGTTCCATACTATAGACTTTATTCAGAAAATGAAATTGGCTTAATTATTCAAAAAGGACAGACATTAGATGATGAAATGAAAAGCTGGATTTTTGGTTTTTCTAGGTACATATTAAATAAAACGAATGGTAGGGAACTTACATCAGAACAACAAACAGTATTAGCATTTTTTTACAAATCAGAATTACTCAATTTGTTAGAACGTTACACAGTTTTATTGACACCTGATAATAATCATTTTCAGGTAATTAAAGATTTAGAAACTTACGGATTAGTAGAAAAACATACACATAGTCCCGAATTATACCCGGTTTATTCTGTTGATAGAACTCTTACAAAAAAAGATTTCGTTTCTGAATTAAGAGATATTTATGGTGGTGATTATGATGGATTAAACGAAGAATTTAAGGCAGTCTTGGATACAATTTACTTGTTTAACGAATATGCTTTAGTGAAAATCGTTAATGCTAATTTGGTTGGCAAATATCTATATTTAAAAAAGCATAAAGTGGTTACTGACACAAAAAATTATGATACATTTATGAGGCGCATCAGGAACAAAATATTGACCCTTGAGAAAAATGGTTATATTGTCAAAAAAAATGAAAAAAAGGATTATCTGATTAATAAAGGCTATAAACGAAAACCTTCCCTTTTTGATAAACCTTAGAACTGAGGTATCCTCCCCCATGAAATCCGAACTCATTCGCGAACTTACAACTAATTTTGAAGCAGCGGCGTACAACTCCAACGAGGTGGAGTTTTGGTACGCGCGCGATTTGCAGGCGCTGCTGGGATATACCCAGTGGCGGAATTTTGTGCAGGTTATTGAGAAAGGGAAAACCGCCTGTCGAAGCGCAGGGCAGCAGGTGGATGACCATTTTGCCGAAGTGATGAAAACGGTTGACCTCGGCTCCGGCAGCAAGCGGGAGATTGACGACATCATGCTCACGCGGTACGCGTGCTACCTTATCGCGCAAAATGGTGATTCGCGGAAAGAGCAAATCGCTTTTGCGATGAGCTACTTTGCCGTGCAAACCCGCAAGCAGGAAATTCTTGAGAAGCGTATCAATATCTGGGAACGGCTGCAAGCACGCGAGCGGCTTACGCAATCGGAGAAGGAACTTTCCGGCGTGCTGTACGAGCGCGGAATTGACGACCAGGGATTCGCGCGCATCCGCAGCAAAGGGGACCGCGCGTTGTTCGGCGGGTTCTCCACCAATGAAATGAAAACGAAGCTCGGCGTTCCTCAAAGCAGGGCATTGGCGGATTTTCTTCCCACCATCACCATCAAGGCAAAAGATTTTGCTACGGAGATTACCAACTTCAACATCAAGCGGGATGATTTGAAGGGGGAGGAACGCATTATGGAAGAGCATGTAAAAAGCAACGAAGGGGTTCGCAATGTGTTGATGCAGCGCGGCATCATCCCGGAAGCATTGCCCGCGGAAGAAGATATTCAAAAGCTCAAGCGCGCAGTCGAATCGGAAGATAGAAAATTATTAAAGGATGTGAAGACATTGAAGCAATTAGATGAGGATACCGGACAAGAGGAGTAGGGTATGTTCGTGTCTGTAGGAGCGAGGTAACCTCGCCCCGATGCATTTATAATCCTTATTGTACTTTTTTACACTATTTTGCCGACCTCAGCAAAATGGTTTTGTTGCATCGCCTAAGCTATTGAAGAATTCAGGTATCTCTCCCCGGTAGGAGAAAAAAATCTTGAGAGTATTAATAGAAGGCTTTGAAAAAACTCCCCATTGTCATGTTGAGTCCGCCTCGGCGGACGAAACATCTCCTTAACCTTTAGAAATGTCCGCCTTGACGGATTCACTTCACTTCTTCCGTTCAGAATGACAAAATGGGTTTTGCAAAGGCTTCTATTAGAATGTAATGTGGAACAGAGAGTCTATTCGTTACTATCTATCATTCTTATTATTGACAAAAGAAAATAAGTCTATCTCAATATTGAGAGCAATAATGCACTGTTTAATAAATGAACGCGAAATAAGGCTATTTTTTAAGAACAATGAGATGAATAACTCAATAATAGCGATTTGACAATGGCACGAGTATTGAATAATAATCAGAGTGAATTCTTTTACCTTTTATTCGAAAAGTACAAGTGTAGCCAACGTGACTTCTGAATTTCTTTATAATAACGTGGACACGTTGCAGCACAGCCGTTCGCTACTGAAGCATTTAATTTATGCTATGGAAAACGATAGAAGCCTCCATGCAGAACGTTCAGATATTACTATGCTGAAAAGCGAGCTTCTTGAAATTGAAGGAAAGATGAGCGGTTTTACACAGCTTAACGGCGCTGCATCGCTGAAAACAGAAAGCAAAGTATAGTTTTCTAAGGACATTGTCCTGAGAAGTAATCACGGTTTGAATGTTATTAAGCAAACCGAGGGGGGGAGAACGTGTCGGTACGGGAGGAAATGAAACTTGCCTGAAAGAGTGAAACGTTGAAAGAGTGAACAAACCAATAATATCATTTCCAATAAAACCTTCCTTTTTACCAGTTTTATAGCAAAATTGAAGTAATTTTCTCAATAATGAAATTCAGAGAGAGAAAAGTACTATTTCTGCGTCATTTCACACAGCATTCATGGCATCATACTTGCATTTTTTATTGTTGAAGAACAAAAGGACATATATATTACAGAAGGTATAGTTATGAAACTCATAGATAAAATACTTGTTCCGACAGATTTCTCTGATTTATCACTTGCGGCTATTGAATACGCTGTCTCGTTTTCTAAAATCTATGACGCCAAGCTGTATATGATTCACGTCGTAGAGCAGCTTCCTGTTCTTGCGTTCCACACCGTTGATATGAATTCTGAGACGGTGTTGCGCGATGCGCTAAAAGACGCTGAGAAGGATCTTAAGAAGTTTATTGCCGATAAACTCCCCCACATTAAAAATATTATGACCGTTGTTCGGAGGGGAGATGCGTGTAAAGAGATTGTTACCTATGCCTCTGAAGGACATTTCGATCTCATCATTATGGCAACGCATGGACGAACCGGATTGGCGCATATTCTCATGGGGAGTATCGCCGAGAGCGTTGTTCGGAATTCGTCAGTTCCTGTGTTGACTGTAAAGCCGGAAGAGATGAAAAATGGCTTCGTGAAAGTTGATGACATTGAAGAACAACTCCATCTTAATTAGTTCATTGGTTAACTGGTTAATTAGTTAATTGGTGAGTAGGTAATAGGTTTTTGGTAAGTTAAGAAACCGAAAACCAGAAACTGGAAACCGAAGACAGTAAATTGTTCGCCATAAGAGAATCTTCGCTCCGCTTCGAGAAACTGAAACAAGAGTGTTTAAAGTAATTCACAAAACTATAATTATTCATGAATAATTCACTAGGAGTAAGAATGAAAAACCTTATTCTAATGTTCTTGCTGATCACGTTTTGTATGTTGTTCATTACGTCGGGATTAGCGCAGAATAAATATGTAGGCGTGAAGCAGTGTTCGATGTGCCATAAATCGGATAAGCAAGGAAAGCAATTCGATATCTGGCAGAAATCGAAACACGCGGAAGCCTACAAGGTGTTAGCATCGGATAAAGCAAACGAGATTGCGAAGAAGCAAGGGTTGAAAAAGCCCGCTGCTGAATCACCGGAATGTCTCGAGTGCCATACGGTAACCGCCGATGCGAAGCTCCTCGATAAAGGATTAGATGTCAAAGATGGCGTGCAGTGCGAATCGTGCCATGGCGCAGGTTCTGCTTATAAAACGATGGCTGTGATGAAAGATCAAGCCAAAGCGATTGCAGCAGGGCTGACTTCCTTCAAAGACGAAAAGGAAATTGAAGCGAAATGCGTAACGTGCCACAATAAAAAGAGTCCTACGTTTAAGGAATTTAAATTCCCTGACATGTGGGCAAAGATCAAACACCCAATCCCGAAATCATAATCAGCATAACATTGAAGCCCCGTTTGTTTTGTATCATACGGTATCCTAACAGGCGGGGCTTCGTTCAATATCTATGAAAGTGAAAATAGTTCTCTCGATAGGATGGTTTTTCATCCTTCTCACATCATGGTTTTCTGTTCTCCCCGCTCAAACACGCGAAGATTGCCTGGCATGCCATAGCGATAACACGTTGTCGAAGGAATCGGGCGGCAGCACCGTGTCGCTATTTGTTGACGAATCAATTCTTCATACATCGCCGCACAGCAAGCTTGTCTGCATTGCCTGTCATACAGGGTTTGATGCGAATAATGTTCCTCACAAGGAAAAAATTACGGAGGTCAACTGTTTAACATGCCATCAATCCGCTCCCTTAAAACATCCCTTTCATCCCCAGCTTGCGGAAGCGATAAAAAACAAGCAGGCGCCGGATGTCGGCTGCAAGGATTGTCACGGAACACATAACGTTGTTTCCCCGAAGGTTCCCGGCTCAAAGTTTTCACATACAAACCTGACAGCATCATGCGGTGAATGTCATTCCGATGTTACGGAACATTTTGCTCAATCTGCACATGGGAAAGCGGCTGCCGCAGGTATTACAGGGGCTCCGAATTGTATTTCCTGTCATCAGAATGATATCATCGGTGTTGACGGGAATAAAGACTCCATAGAGTTTAAAACTGCTCAAGAGAAGTTATGCTTATCCTGTCATTTAGATAATCCTGACGTTCGTTCAAAGACATCTCCTTCTGCGGGATTTATTGCTTCTTACGAAAAGAGCGTACACGGGGCTGCGATACATAATGGCAATGCTCAGGCGGCTACATGTATAGATTGCCACGGCAGCCACGAGATGAAGAAAGGACTTGACCCTACTGCAAAAGTAAATAAAATGCAGTTGGCGGAAACATGTTCAAAATGTCATGCCGACATAGCAAAAGATTTTTCTGAAAGTGTTCACGGCATTGCTGTGGCGAATGGCGTTAATGATGCGCCTTCATGCACAAATTGTCATGGCGAGCATAACATTTTAAAGCATAACGATCCGCTCTCTCCCGTAGCAACACAGAATTTGTCTCAACAGGTTTGCTCTCCGTGTCACAGTTCTCTCGCTCTTTCCACGAAATACGGGCTTTCAACCGATCGCTTTAATACGTTTTCGGATAGTTACCACGGACTTGCATTGCGGGGCGGTTCACTCGAAGTTGCTAATTGTGCAAGCTGCCACGGCGCGCACAATATCAAAAAATCAAACGATTCGACTTCTACTGTATTTAAAGCAAATCTTGCTACCACATGCGGAAAGTGTCACCCGGGTGCAAACGAACGTTTTTCCATCGGTTCTGTGCATGTAACGGAGGCGAAAGCAGATGAGCCGATTCTTTACTGGGTGGTAACGGGATACATCATTATGATAGTTACTGTTGTTGGCGGGATGTTTGTACATAACTTGCTCGATTTTATCAAAAAATCGAAGCGCAAGCTGCTTATTCGCCGTGGCATCATTGAAGAAGAACATCATGGTCATTCTCTCTATATGCGAATGACGGTGAATGAACGAGTTCAGCATGGAGCGTTGCTTCTGAGCTTCATTATATTGGTTATAACGGGATTTATGCTGAGGTTCCCGGAAGCGTGGTGGGTTGTTGCTATCAGGAGCATAAGCGACCAGGTTTTTGATGCTCGCAGCATTATCCATCGAACAGCAGCTGTAGTAATGACTGCCGCTAGCCTGTACCATCTGTATTATATTCTCCTTACAAAACAGGGACGAAAGCTTGTCAGCGACTTGTTGCCAAAAATTCAGGACGCAAAAGATGCCCTTGCTGTGATAAAATTTAACACGGGATTTTCAAAGGTGAAACCCAAGCTGGGGAGATTCAGCTACATAGAAAAAAGCGAATACTGGGCGCTTGTTTGGGGAACGATAGTTATGGCGGCGACAGGCTTTATCATGTGGTTTGATAATACGTTTATCGGAATTCTTACAAAGCTCGGATATGATATTGCCCGGACAATTCATTATTACGAGGCATGGCTTGCAACCTTGGCGATTATCGTCTGGCATTTTTATTATGTCATGTTCAACCCGGATACATATCCCATCAATCTTGCGTTCTGGAAAGGGACGTTGACGGAGAATGAAATGATGGAAGAACATCCGCTCGAACTGGAGGAAATAAAACGCTGTCAAATGCTGGAAGACCTGGCAAACGAAGGAGGCGGCAATGGTAAAGGGGCAACCCCGGAATACACAACCGGGGAATTGAAGGATGAAGCGACATTGAAGAAAGGATGAGCGCTTGGATCACCGCTACAATGTTTTTCATCGGTTAGGAATCATCATCGTCTTGTTCATCATAGGTGGGGCAGGAAAATCATTTGGACAGGAAAATAGCGAATGTCTTAGCTGCCATGAAGACAAATCGCTTACCGGAACGAAGCGTGGAAAAACGGTTTCGGTGTTTGTTGATGAAAAGAAATTTTCACATTCGATTCATTCGTCTGTAACGTGTGTCGGCTGCCATAGCGACCTCGAAGGAAAAGAGCTGCCACATGAGGATGATCTGAAGCCTGTGGAGTGCGGCACGTGTCATTCCGATCAACAGGACCTCCATGCGAAATCGTTACACGGAAAAGCGATTTCTCGAGGAGACCCGCTTGCTCCCCAATGCAAAGATTGCCATGGAACTCATACCGTTCTTGCCGCAAAGGATCCTAAGTCTCAGGTTGCTCCGCTCAAGATTCCGTTTTTATGCGGTAAATGTCATCAAGAAGGCGCGCCGGTTCAAGAACAACGGGAAATTCATCAAGACCACATCCTGGAAAATTTTTCGGAAAGCATCCACGGGGAAGGATTACTGAGAAAGGGTCTCATTGTCGCTCCTCATTGCGCGAGCTGTCATACTGCACACTCAATACTAAAGCATACCGATCCCAATTCTTCAATCGCCCGAACGAATATAGCGAAAACGTGCACGAAATGTCATGCTGAGATCGAGCAGGTTCATCGAAAAATAATCAAGGGTGAGTTGTGGGAGAAGCAATCGCACACACTTCCTGCTTGCGTTGATTGTCACCAGCCGCACAAGGTAAGAAAAGTGTTTTATGACCAGGGAATGGCAGACAGTGATTGTATGCGGTGCCACGACCAGAAAACTACGACATCGTCAAAGGATGGGCGTTCCCTGTATGTGCAGTATGATGATGTAAAACATTCACGTCATGCGAAAGTTTCATGCAGCCAGTGCCATTCGGAAGTAAATGCTTCTCATGTGAGACCTTGTGAGACCATTACGCACAAGGTGGAATGTTCATCATGCCATGCAGAGGTCGGTCAGCAGTACCAAACCAGCATGCACGGGAAATTAGTTTCCAAAAACGATCCGAATGCCCCCACATGCAAGGAATGTCATGGTACTCACAGCGTAAAAGGAAAAGATGACCCCGAATCGAAAACGTTTGCGACGAACATTCCCCTGCTTTGTGCTGCCTGCCACCGCGAAGGGGAAAAGGCTGCTGCTAGATATCAAGGAACGCAACACGAGATTATTGAACATTACACGGAAAGCATTCACGGCAAGGGATTGATGAAAAGCGGGCTGACAGTGACGGCAACCTGCACGAACTGTCATACAGCTCATAACGTGCTGCCGAAAAAGGATTCCGCATCGAGCGTGAATCCGAAAAACCTTCCAAACACGTGCGGCAAGTGCCACCATGGCATTCAAGAGCAGTTTGAAAAGAGCGTGCACGCGAAGCTTGCCTCAACATCGGATAAGCCTCTGCCTGTTTGCAACGATTGTCATACGGCGCATACGATTCGGCGCGCGGATGAACAGGGATTTAAGCTTGAAATAATGACGCAGTGCGGGCGGTGTCATGAAGAAATTGCTGAAACATATTTCGACACGTATCATGGCAAAGTATCGCAGCTGGGCTACACGAAAACGGCAAAATGCTATGATTGCCACGGCGCGCATGATATTCTTCCGGTCTCGAACCCCAGTTCACACTTGAGCCATAATAACGTCGTGCAGACATGTCAAAAATGCCACGAAGGCGCAACGCGTAGGTTTGCGGGTTACCTAACGCACGCAACACATCATGACCCGGAAAAATATCCACTATTATTCTGGACATTCTGGGGAATGACTTCGTTACTCATCGGTACGTTTATCTTAGGAGGAATTCATACGTTATTGTGGTTACCACGCGCTTTAAAAATGCGTAGAGAAATGAAAAATAATTCAAAGGCTACACAGTCATCTCCTGAGAACGAGGCGGGTGAAGATTCTCAAAAAAAGGAGGGAGGGGAGAATGGCTAACGGCAATGGAAATGAAAAGCAATACTTGCGATTCACGCGGCTTAACCGTGTTTTACATATCGTAATGATCGTAAGCTTTATGAGCCTTGCGCTGACAGGCATGACGTTGAAATTTTCCTACACACCCTGGGCTGTGATTCTTTCGCATCTCTTCGGAGGCTTTGAATCTGCAGGATATATTCACCGTCTTGCGGCTGTGCTTATGTTCGGAATTTTCTTTGCCCATATTGTGGATCTTGTAAAGACAAAAAAGCGAGAGCAAAAATCATGGCGCCGGATGATTTTTGGACCGGATTCCATGATGTTCAACAAGAAAGATTTAAAGGATTTCGCAGGCTCAATGAAATGGTTTCTGGGCAAGGGTCCCCGCCCCGGGTACGGGAGATGGACCTACTGGGAAAAGTTCGATTACTTTGCAGTGTTCTGGGGAATTTTTGTCATCGGATCTACAGGACTTATGCTCTGGTTCCCGGAGTTATTTACCAATGTCGTGCCGGGGTATTTTCTCAACATTGCTACCATTATTCATAGTGACGAAGCGCTGCTTGCAGTCGGATTTATCTTCACCGTACATTTTTTCAATACACATCTGCGACCCGAAAAATTCCCGATGGATATTGTCGTGTTTACAGGAAGAATGTCGCTCGAAGAATTCAAGCACGATAAGCCTGCGGAGTACGAAGCGTTAGTTAAAAGCGGGGAGCTGGAAAAGTATTTAGTAGAACCGTACCAACCAATCGTCATCAAGGCTGTTCGCGTGTTCGGATGGACTGCCTTGACAGTCGGATTTAGCATCGTCATCTGGATTATTTACGCCATGGTCTTTGCATATCGGTAGAAAAAAAGAGTATGTACAATTCGATAGTATTAGTAAAGCAAGTTCCCGATACGAGTAACATATCGGGACAAGTAATGAAGGAAGATGGCACAGTCAACCGTGCGAAGCTTCCTGCTATCTTTAATAACGAAGATAAAGTCGCGTTAGAGCTTGCGCTCCAGGTGAAAGAAACCTTCGGCGGAAAGATTACCGCGTTAACCATGGGACCACCGCGCGCTTCCGATGTGCTTCGCGAATGTTTATTCATGGGAGCGGATGAGGCGTATCTCATTACGGATAGGAAATTTGCAGGAGCGGATACGCTTGCCACATCGTATGTTTTGAGCGAAGCTATTAAAAAAATTGGAAATTTTGATTTTGTATTTGCCGGCAGGCAGGCAATTGACGGCGACACCGCACAAGTAGGTCCTCAGACGGCGGAAAAATTGCAAATTCCACAGATTACATACGCTGAAAAAGTTCTCGACATAAAAAACCGCAAAGCGCGGGTAAAAAAGAAAATTGATGGCGGGTATGAAATTTTAGAAACGACTCTTCCCGTGTTAATTACGGTTATCAAGGATGCCGCCGAGCCAAGACCGTTTAGCGCAAAGCGAGTGATGGCGTATAAAGGGGCAAAATCGTTGCTGGAATTGGAAAAGCTTGCTGAGGGGAACTCACTTCTGTATGTTGACCAGCTTGTTCACGAATACCGCAGCAGGTCGTTATTTATTCCGACGTTGACAACCGATGACCTAAATGTTGAAGTTGAACGGTGCGGTGTTAAAGGCTCCCCGACGAAAGTTCATACAGTCGAGTCGGTCGTGCTTGCCGGCGGCGAGCCTGTCCGAATCGAAAACTCGAAAGCAGGAATGAGCAATTTGATTGACGAGTTGATGAAAGATCATATTTTCGGATGATGATATGAAGAATGAAGTTTGGGTATATATCGAACAGAGAAACGACAAACCTGCAGAAGTCAGCTATGAGCTGCTGTGCAAGGGAAGAAAGCTCGCCGACACGATGAACGGGAAGCTCATTGCTGTTGTCATCGGCGATGGAGTGAAGCACATTGCTGTTGAGACATTTCGGTATGGAGCAGATGAGTCGTTTCTTGTTGAACATGCGGAGTTGAAACAGTATCGCACGTTGCCATACAGCAGAATTATTAACGAGCTTGTTGAGCAACGCCAGCCGCGTGTTGTACTGTTTGGAGCGACAATTATAGGACGGGATCTCGCGCCACGCGTCGCTTCCCACACCCGAAGCGGATTGACTGCCGATTGCACGGATTTGCAAATTGCCGATGTTACATATCTGGGAAAACAATTCAAAGAATTGTTGCTGCAAATTCGTCCGGCATTTGGTGGAAATATCATAGCAACCATCATTACCCCTGATGTTCACGTGCAGATGGCGACTGTCCGGGAAGGCGTTATGGAAATGCATCCAGCTGAATCAACAAAGCCGGTACAGATTACTGAAATTCCTTATGTTCCGTCTCCGGTTGATAATCTTATCACCATCGTAGAGCAGCACCGGGA